>JAZDIG010000276.1:0-2617 GCA_043805105.1 Candidatus Glassiibacteriota bacterium
CCCTGATCACTCAGGCGGCCTCCCTGCGCAGCCGGGTGCCTTTCGTCCATTTCTTCGATGGTTTCCGCACTTCGCACGAGGTGCAGAAGATCGAGGAACTGGGCCGCGACGAGATGCTCGCCATGCTCGACGACGAGCTGATCGCCCAGCACCGGGCCCGAGCCCTTTCGCCCGACCACCCGACCCTCAAGGGCAGCTCCCAGAACCCGGACGTCTTCTTCCAGGGCCGGGAAACGGTAAATAAGTATTACCAGGCTGCGCCGGCCATCGTCCAGGCGGAGATGGACAAGTTCGCCGGCCTCACCGGCCGCCGCTACCGGCTGTTTGATTACGTGGGCGCGCCGGATGCCGACCGGGTGGTGATCATGATGGGAAGCGGCGCGGAGGCGCTGCACGAGATGGTCGAGTACCTGAACGGCCGGGGGGAGAAAGTCGGCCTGGTCAAGGTGCGGCTCTTCCGGCCGTTCAGCCTGGCGGCACTGGCCGAGGCTCTGCCGGCCACGGTAAAGAAGATCGCCGTGCTGGACCGCACCAAGGAACCCGGCGCCCAGGGCGAACCGCTCTACGTGGACGTGCGCACCGCAGTGGGCGAGGCCATGAGCGAAGGCCTGGCCAAGTTCGACAAATACCCGGTGATCGTGGGCGGCCGCTACGGCCTGGGCTCGGCGGAGTTCAACGCCGCCATGACCAAGGCCGTGCTGGACAACCTCAAACTCGACAAACCCAAGAACCACTTCACCGTGGGCATCGAAGACGATGTCACTTTTACCAGTCTCGCTTTCGACCGGAATTTCAGCCTGCCCCAGAAAGACGTCCACCGCGCCATGTTCTACGGCCTGGGCGCTGATGGGACGGTGGGAGCCAACAAGAATTCCATCATCATTATCGGCGAGCATACGGACAATAACGCCCAGGGCTACTTCGTCTACGATTCGAAGAAAGCCGGCGCGGTCACGGTCAGTCACCTGAGGTTCGGCAAGCGGCCGATCCGCAGCACTTACCTGCTCGAAAAGGCCAGCTTCGTGGCCTGCCACAACTTCTCCTTCCTCGAAAGGTACGACATGCTGCGTTACGCCGAGGAAGGCGGGGTCTTCCTGCTCAACAGCCCCTTCGCTGTCGATCAGGTCTGGGACAACATCCCGGTCGAGGTGCAGCGGGAGATTATCGACAAGAAGCTCAGGTTCTACGTGATCGATGCCATCAAGCTCGCCTCCGACCTCGGCCTGGGCGCCAGGATCAACACGATCATGCAGGCCGCTTTCTTCAAGATCAGCGGCATCCTGCCGGTGGAGGATGCGGTCGCGGCCATCGAAGCCTCGATCAAAAAGTCTTACGGCCGCAAGGGCGAGCGGGTGGTGAACATGAACTTTTCGGCAGTGAAAGCCGGGCTCGACAACGCCCAACAGGTGAAGGTGCCGGCTGCGGCCACCGGTAAAATCCGCATGAAGCCGCCGGTGCCGGAAGACGCCCCGGATTTCGTCAAGAACGTCACGGCCAGGATCATCGAGGGCCGGGGCGATGAGCTGCCGGTGAGCGCCCTGCCCAGCGACGGCACTTTCCCCACCGGCACCACCCGGTTCGAAAAGCGCAACATCGCGGTGGACATCCCGGTCTGGCTGCCCGAGGTCTGCATCCAGTGCGGCCAGTGCTCCTTCGTCTGCCCCCACGCCTCGATCCGGATCAAAGCCTACGATCCCAAGTTCCTCGAATACGCGCCGGAGACTTTCAAGAGCGCGGAGGCCAAGACCAAATTTTTCGAGGGCCTGAAGTTCACCGTGCAGGTGGCTCCCGAGGACTGCACCGGCTGCGGCCTCTGCGTGGAAGCCTGCCCGGGCAAGGAAAAGGACGCGAACAAGCAGGAGACCGGCCGCAAGGCGATCAACTTGGCTCCCCAGGCTCCCCTGCGCGAGAAGGAAGCGGAAAACTGGAGCCACTTCCTGTCGATTCCGGACACCGATCCCGCGCGCTACAACCTGGCTACGCTCAAGGGCAGCCAGCTCGTTCCCGCCATGTTCGAATTTTCCGGGGCCTGCGCCGGCTGCGGCGAAACCCCGTACGTGAAGCTTCTGACCCAGCTTTTCGGCGACCGGCTGCTGATCGGCAACGCCACCGGCTGCAGCTCGATCTACGGCGGCAACCTGCCGACCACGCCTTACACCACCCGCGCCGATGGCCGGGGGCCGGCCTGGAGCAACAGCCTGTTCGAGGACAACGCGGAATTTTCTTTCGGTATGCGGCTCACCGCCGACCGGCAGAAACAGTTCGCCTCGGAGCTGCTGGCCCGGCTGGCCGACCAGGGCATCGAAAAGGAGCTGGTGGCTGAAACCCTGGCCGCCGGCCAGAACGATCAGGCCGGCATCGAGGCTCAGCGGGAGCGGGTCGTCAGGCTCCGCCAGGCCCTCGCGGCCCATCAGGACCTCAAGGATGTCAAGCTGCTCCTACCGGTGATCGACTTCCTGGTCAGGAAGTCGGTCTGGGCCGTGGGCGGCGACGGCTGGGCCTACGATATCGGCTACGGCGGCCTGGACCACGTGATCGCCAGCGGCAAGGACATCAACATCCTGGTGCTGGACACCGAGGTCTACTCGAACACCGGCGGCCAGATGTCCAAGAGCAC
>JAZDIG010000277.1:0-2356 GCA_043805105.1 Candidatus Glassiibacteriota bacterium
CCTTTTACGGTGCATAACTTTTGGTGGGGGCCCCCCCGCCCCCCCCCCTACGGTAAAACATTATGTTATAAAGAGTACACAGGTTAATACCGGATCTTCTTTTTATGGTTTCCCATTTTTGCGAAACCAAGCGGTTTTGCCAATACGCCTTTAAGCCTATAAAGAGTTTACCCCGTGCTGACGGCCCCGTACTCAGCCATCGATAATGGCGAACGCCCTTACTGGAAAGCTGCCGAAATCCCTGACCTTAACCGGCACGGCGAAAAACCTGAATCCCATTTCCGGGAGCTGGTCCAGGCCAGTCAGGTGCTCCACCACCGGGATTCCGGCGCCCAACAGAATGCTGTGGGCCGGCCGGCGGCCGTCCCGCGTGTCATCGATGTTGAGCGAATCGATCCCGACCAGGGCCGCGCCGGCCTGCTCGAGCAGCCTGGCCGCCTCTTCCGTGACGAATGGATTGTCGCCGAAATAGCTCTCCGTGCCCCAGTGCCGGTCCCAGCCGGTGTGCACCAGGACCGCTTTGCCTTTCAGCTCCAGCCCCTCGAACCAGCCTCGGTCCACCGCCCGCACTCCGGGGCCGGGCCGGACCACCAGACCCTCCAGGTCGGCCAGGGATTCGAGCGCGAGGCCGGCCAGGTCCGTCCCGTCCGCGTAGCGGTGAAAGGGGCTGTCCACGTAGGTCCCCGTGTTGGCCACCATGTCGATCCGGCCGATAATGAATTCCGTGCCGCCGGTATAGTGCGGCCGCGACTCTTCCCTGGACCTGAATACCGAAATGACCGGCCCGGGCAGACCCTTGTAGGTCGTCATGCCGTGCCGGATTTCATGGCTGAGGTCGACCAGCCTGCCGGCCTTTCCCATAGTCGGATTCCCTGCTGATTGGAGCCGGAAAGACCTCAGAGCACGCCCTTGGTCGAGGGGACTCCCTTGACTCCGGGATCGATCCGGCTGGCGGCGTGCAGCGCGAGAGCGGCGGCCTTGAACAGGCTTTCCACCATATGGTGGGCGTTGGTGCCGTAGAGAATTTCCATGTGCAGGGTGATCCCGGCGCGGGTGGCGAAAGCCCGCCAGAAGTCCTCGACCAGCTCCGTGCTCAGATCGCCCACTTTTTCCCGGCCCAGGTCGCCGCGGAATGACAGGAAACCGCGGCCGGAAAGGTCCACCACCACCCGGCTCAGCGCCTCGTCCAGCGGCGCGAAAGCATGAGCGAACCGGCGGGTGCCGGCCTTGTCGCCCAGCGCCTTGGCAACCGCCTCGCCCAGCACTATCCCGACGTCCTCCACGGTGTGATGCTCATCGATGTGCAGGTCGCCCTCGCAGGACAGCTCGAGGTTCAGCCGGCCGTGTTTGGCCAGCGCGGTCAGCATGTGTTCGAAGAAGCCCACGCCCGTGGAAATCCGGCTTTCGCCGGTGCCATCGAGGTCGAGCCTGAGCTTGATGTCGGTCTCCCGGGTTTTGCGTTCGAGACTGGCGGTCCTTGCGGCGCTCATTTTTGCTCCGGAACTTGTGGTTAAAAGCCGCTACTGCAAATTTTCCGTGACTAATTTTCCGCCCGTGCGCGCGGCCAGCCAGGCGGACAGCAGATGGTTGACGTCCGCGGCGAGGTAGTGCACGGCCGAGCGGGAGTAGAAGCCCTGCATCAGCTCCGGCGAAGTGGCCCCGGTGCTCACCAGGCAGCCCGCCACCGGCGGCAGCGTCCCCCGGCCCGCTTCGTAATTGGCAACCGTGGTCCAGTCGTCCGGGACGTCTCCCACGTAGACCGCCCCGCGGAACTTCATCCTTTCGGCCAGCAGCCTCAGCCCGGTGGGGTCCGGCTTGCCGGGAAAGCTGCCGTTGTCCGTGATGACGAAGCGGGGATCGAGAAAACTATCGAGCCCGGTCTTCAGGATGAGAAAATCCGCTTCCTCGGGCGTGCGGCCCGACAGAATCCCGAACTCCACCCCGGTCGCCCTCAGCCGTTCGGCCAGGTGCAGGTCGAGCAGGAACACTTCTTTTTCGACCAGCCCCGGCCCCTGGTAATATTCGGGATCGAACCCGTAAAGCTGCCGGCAATGCGTCTGGCCGGCGTAGTGCTCCATGAATATTCGCTTGATCTGTTCCGGCCGGTAGAGCTCGCTGAACCGGGCGTGAAGGTCCGGTTCGAGCCGTTCGCGGACCACCTGCAGGGTGTTGTCGAGGCCCCCGCCGCGGGCTTTGACCGCGCCGGTGAATTCTTCCAGGGGCGGGCCTTGCCGGCGAAGCCGGCCGGTGGTTATCCCGTTGCCGCCGCCGGCTTCCAGGAGCTTCATCAGCTCGAACGCCACCGCGCCGTCGGAGAGCTCCCAGTCGTTGTTGTAGCGTCCGGCGAGCTTGAACA
>JAZDIG010000278.1:0-7633 GCA_043805105.1 Candidatus Glassiibacteriota bacterium
CCGTTCGAGAGCTTCCCGTTCGGTTATCGAAACGCTGTAGCGCACTGCGGAATCGGCCCAGGCCACGTTGCGGTCGCGCTGGCTGGTGATGGTCTTGATAAAGGCGGCGGTGTCGTTGAGGATCTTGCCGCTCATCACCGAAGCGCTGTCATCGCCGCCGAACCCGACACTGACCGGATGGGCCGCGCCGATATTGGTCCCGGGCGCCATCGCCGCGATGTGAGCCGCCATCGTGATGAAGACCCCGGCCGAACCGGCGCGGCTGCCGGAGGGCGCCACGTACACCGCCACCGGAATACGGCTGGCCAGAAGGCTCTTGACCAGCTCGCGGGTGGTTTCGAGCAGTCCGCCGGGAGTGTCGAGCTGGATCACGACCAGGTCCGACCCCTGCTCTACGGCTGTCTCCAGGCAGCTTTCGATGAACTGTTTGCTCACCGGCCCGATCATCCCGTTGACCACGCCCACGTCCACCCTGGCCGCCCGGGCGGTTTCCGCCGGCCATGAAATCAGGACCAGGCAGATGGCGATAAGGAAATTATGACTTCCGGATAAAGATAGATTATGCACGACCGTATCCGCCTCCCCTAAAGTTTACAGCGCAAAAAAGCCGTCCTGCTTTAAATTGTCCAAAATCAAGGCGGCTGTCAATAATTGCAGGCTATTATCGGCCAAAAGAGATCCATTCAGCCGCTGAACACCCCCACTTTGACTTTGGCCGGCCGGATCAGGCGGTCGCCGATCCGGTAGCCCACCTCCAGGACCTCGACCACCGTGTGATCCTTCTCCCGGTCGTCCACCGCCACTGTCAGCACCGCCTCATGCTGGTGGTAGTCCACTCGCACCCCGGCCTGGTCCAGCGCTTCCACGTTGTACTTTTCCAGGACTTTGACCAGCGACTTGTGAATCAGCTCCACTCCCTCGACGAAGCTCCTGTCGAGCTCGGCCCGGCTGGCTTCCACATGGTGGAAAAAGCGGTCGAAATCGTCCACCACGCTCAGGATGTCGCGAAAAAGGCCGATCTTGATAAAGGCGGCCAGCTCGGTTTTGTCCCTCTCCGTTCGTTTTTTGAAGTTGTCGAGTTCGGCCATCGCCCGCAGGTATTTGTCCTGTAGCTGGGCGATCTTCTCCTCCGGCGAAAGCTCCGCTGACGGCTTTTCTGCCACCTCGGCTTCCGGCGTTTCGACCGTGGAAATTTCCGTGTGGATATCTTTCTTTTTCTTCTTTTCCGCCGACTTTGACATCTCGCTCCTCACTAAACGAAATTTCAACGTCATCCAGCAGACCGGACCGGTATTCTGGATTTTTGCCGCGAATCTCTTGATTATTCAGAATAAGACTATTAAGTTAAGTTTTCTATAAAGATATGTCAACAACAGTTACCGGCGGCCCTGCCGGAACGTCGACTCTGAGGCTGACTGCCGCCGGCGGCAGTCGGGCCGGGGACAGGATCGGCCGCCAGAGCGCTTATCTGTATACCGGTATCGCCCGGAGGTAAGGATCAGATGAAAATCTTTTCGCCCGACGAACTGGCTGAAAAAAGTTCCTCCAAGTACGTGGGTTGCGTGATCGCGGCCAAGTATGCGCGCAAGCTGCACAACCAGTACCGCGACTCGACCCAGTTCCTGGACAAGAAGTGCACTTCCGAGGCGCTCGAGAAGCTGGCCACCGGCGACCTCAACTACGAAATCGTCGACCGGAAGATGACCAAGAAGAAACCCAAGTCGCTGTTTGCCGATAAGACCTCATAAGTCCGGATCAGAAACTGGCAGACCCCCGCACCCTGATGGATGTGGGGGTTTTCTTTTGCCTTCCAGCCGGCCGGCTGTTTCAGGCCATGTAGGAAAATCTCTTCTTGTCGATAATCCCGCGCACCTTCCCCCCGCTGAAAAAGGCCTTCAGGTTGCAGACCGCTTCCTCCATCATCCAGTGGCGCTGATGGGGGACGGGGCCGCCGGTGTGGGGAGTGAGCAGCACGTTGGGCATATCGCGCAGGGGGTGGCCGGCGGCCGGCGGCTCGGGATCGGTCACGTCGATAGCCGCGCTGAAACGGCCCGTGCGCAACTCCTCGACCAGCGCCTGCTCGTCGATCAGCATCCCCCGGGCATTGTTCACCAGCACGGCCCCGGGCTTGATCATTCTGAGCAGGTGGCGATTAATCATATGGCGGTTGGTCTTGACCGCCGCCGAGCTGAGCGTGATCACGTCGCAGGTGGAAAAAATCTCCTCCAGGCCGGCCTTGACCAGCTTCTCCTTCCGCGCTTCCTCCTCGGTGAGGTGGCTGCTGTAGACCAACAGCTCCACGTCGAACGGCCTCACCAGCTTGATGAATTCCCAGGCGATCTGGCCCAGCCCGACGATGCCGACCTTTTTCTGGAGCAGGCTGACGTTTTTATGCGGGTCGTACTCCCACCAGTTCTCGTTAAACCGGACCCATTCCTTGAAGTGGAGAAGGCTGCGCAGCAGGCAGAGCGTTACTGTGAGCGTGTGTTCGGCCACCGGCTTGGCCATCACGTTGGACGCGTTGCAGATCAGCAGGTCCGGCCTAAGCTCGAATATATCCGGCCCCAGAAACGGCCGCACCTCGCCGCCGCAGTGGGAGATTATCTTCAGCCGGTCCATCGCCCCGATCACCTCCCGGTCCAGAAACGGGGTATTCCAGGTGGTGAGCACGGCGTCGCGGCCGCGGTAAAGCTCCACATACTCATTTTTGCTCAGTTCGGCCGGGTCGACCGCCACTTCCAACTCGAACGACTCCTCCAGCTCCCGGACAATATTTTCAGGAAGCAGCCAATCCTTGAAGATCGAGCGTACCGGCAACAAAAGTTTCGGGCGCACTTTATTATCCTTTCATTTGACAGTCGGCGACTGCCGAATCCACCGCCCCCGGGCCGGACAGGAGCCGGGGCGGAATTCAGAGCGGAATGCGAAGAAAAAGGTAAATTGTGAACCATTCTGCTACTTAGGCAGATTTTTTTCTTGCGGATCGGAAATATATTCGATAGAATTGTGCTCATCCTCGTTGCAGAGGCCATTTCCGGTTTAAGTTAAACCGAATAAAAAGTTCTCCGCCGAATCAGAAACCAAGCAACAGTCATCTTACATTTGCATGGAGGTATCTTTTTATGACTAAGGCAGACATTGTCGAACTGATCGCCGAAAAAACAGGATTCACGGCAAAGGATGTCAAGGTGGTGGTCGAACAGTTTCTGGATGAAATCAAAAACTGCCTGAAAGATAATAAGCACCTGGAAATCCGTGGTTTCGGCACTTTCAAGGTGAAAAACCACAAGTCGCGCAAGGCGCGCAATCCCAAGACAAACGAGGAAGTCTTCGTTCCCAGCAAGAAGAAGGCTTTTTTCAAGGTGAGCCGCGAGCTGAACAACGTGCTTAACTGAAGGCCCCTTGTGATCCTCGGTCGGTGTCCGGTCTGACAGTATGCCGGAAAGCCTTTTCCCATCAGGCGGGGAAAAGGCTTTTTTCTTGCCCTCAGCAGAACAGGAGACTGGCGAAGCGGGACGGCACGTGGAAATCCGAGACGCCGGTGGGACTGAAAGCCGTCTCTTCCAGTGTCGCGCCCCGACCGTCGATCCGGTAGAGATTGAACCGCCACTGGTCGCCGGGAGCAGGCGGGACGCGGCCGCCGAGGATAAGGTCGGAGAAGGCGATGGCCATTTCGCACTGCCACAGCCGGGCCCGGCCCTCACCGGCGTTGATTTCCCCCTCCACCTGGACCGCATGCCGGAAACCCCGGGGGTCATAAGCGGTAAAGCCCTGGAAGCGTTCGCCGCGGCCGGGACTGTCCGTGAGGACCGCGTCATTGATAATCAACGCATCGAAGCCGGTATCCAGAGGGCTCACCTCGAACTCGTAATAGGCGGTCAACAGCCCAGTCGGATCGAGAAAAATCTCCACCACTTCCTCATCGTAGATCGGGTCGTCGTGGCCGGTCAGCGTGCCCCAGATGTCGCTGTCGAGGGCGTGGAAGCCGACATAGAGGCAGCTCTCGTCGTAGAGCAGCCGCACCGTGGTCTTCTGCCGGGGGGCTTTGCCGGTGATCGTATCCGCCAGCTCGACTGGCTGGGCCTTGCGCCAGGCTTGATTGTCCAGCCTGCCGTCGATCGCGGGCGGCCGGTCGGCGCGCTGGACCCGGTAGACCGGTACTTCCTGAGAGTTCGTCATCAGCTGCCTCCGCTTCCAGTCTTTTCTTTCATGATTTTCTCCAGCAGCCGCCGTGACGGAGTGCAGACCCGGCAGTCCTCGGCGTGGCAGAGCAGGACGGCCGGGTCGGCGCGGAGCATCTCGACTCCCACCGCCAGCAGGTCCTTCGCCCGGGCCAGCACCGAATCGGCCTGCCCGACCTGCCCTATACGCAACAGGCCGCGGCGGTCCATCTCTTCCTGCACCAGGTAAAACATGACGCTGTCGCCGGGGACCTCACTGGGCGGACAGTAAAGCCGGCTGCCGTCGGTGTGGCGGGCGCCCACCCCGTTTTCCCAGGCTGGATAGGGGACATCCAGATAAGGCACCTGGGCGTAGACTTCCGCCAGGTGCAGGATGCTGCTGGTGTTGAAATTGGTGCCGATATGAAGCACCCGGCCGTCCAGGCCGGCCAGATGGTCCCAGGGGCTGCCGCGGCCGATAAAGCTCGTCCGCCGGTGCGCCTCGGCGATCCCGGCGGCTCCGGGGCCGTAGATCCCCACCGAATGAGTGGGATTGGCGCTTCGCACCACACCGGGGAACCGGCGGAAGGTTTCGGGCAAAAGGCCCAGATAGGACGGCGTGACCGCCAGGTCGATATTTTCGACCCTGGCCAGGGTGAACAGCGGGATCATCACGCCGCCTCGGTCGCCCACAGTCTCGATCAACGCCTCGATCACCGTCTGCGGCCCGCCCTCCACCCAACCGATCGACTTCATCGAGCTGTGGACCGCCACCCAGTGGTCGCGGCCCAGGCCGAGCGCCTGAAGGTCCCGGACCAGTCTTTTTTTATCTATGGAAGCTGAATGCTCTTTATCCGTCATCTTGGTTGCTGTCCCCTCCTCGGCAGGGCCCGCCCGGCCGAGGCCTTATAAAATACGACCGGTCCCGGTATCTGGCAAGAGAGGCCTGCCGGGTGAAAAAAACCCGCCGTCCGGGATCATCCGGAAGCGGCGGGTCTGGTTGCCGGGATCGCTTGTGGCGATTCTGGCGGTAAGCTTAGTACATGTCGGGTGAGGGCTGGTGAGAGGGAGCCTTTTCCTTTTCGGGCTTCTCGGTCACCGTAGCCTCGGTGGTCAACAGCAGGCCGGCGATCGAAGCGGCGTTTTCGAGCGCGATACGCACGACCTTGGTCGGATCGACCACACCGGCATTGATTAGGTCTTCGATCTTGTCCGTGGTAGCGTTGAAGCCAACGTTCTTGGCCGCTTCCTTGACTTTTTCGACTATTACCGAGCCTTCCACGCCGGCGTTCTGAGCGATCTGGCGCAGGGGCTCCTCGAGGGCGCGCCTGATAATGCTGACACCGACCTGCTCGTCGGCGTCGCTGCCCTTGAGCTTGGACAGGGCCGGGATGCAGCGCAAGAGAGCTACGCCGCCGCCGGGTACGATGCCTTCCTCGACCGCAGCCTTAGTCGCGTGCAGCGCGTCCTCGACGCGGGCCTTCTTCTCCTTCATCGCCACCTCGGTCGGGGCGCCCACGTTGATCACGGCCACGCCGCCGGCCAGCTTGGCCAGGCGCTCCTGCAGCTTCTCTCGGTCGTAATCGCTGGTGGTGTCCTCGATCTGCTGGCGAATCTGGTAGATCCGGCCCTCAATGTTCTTCTTGTTGCCGGCGCCTTCGACCAGGGTGGTGTTGTCCTTGTCGATCGTAATCCGCTTGACCTTACCCAGATCGCCCAGCACGGCGTTTTCGAGCTTGAGGCCGATTTCCTCGCTGATCACGCGGCCGCCGGTGATGATGCTGATGTCTTCCAGCATGGCCTTGCGGCGGTCACCGAAGCCGGGAGCCTTGACCGCGGCGACCTTGAGGATGCCGCGGATCTTGTTGACCACCAGGGTGGCCAGGGCTTCGCCCTCGACGTCCTCGGCAATCAACAGCAGGGGCTTGCCGGTCTGGGCGATCTTCTCCAGAACTGGCAGCAGGTCCTTCATCGCGCTGACTTTCTTGTCGTAGATCAGCACGTAGGCCTCTTCGAGCAGGATTTCCATCTTTTCGCCGTCGGTGATGAAGTAGGGGCTCAGGTAGCCGCGGTCGAACTGCATGCCGTCCACGGTCTCCAGGAAGGTTTCGGCGCTCTTGGACTCCTCGACCGTGATCACGCCGTCCTTACCCACTTTCTCCATGGCGTCCGCGATCAGCTCGCCGATTTCGATGTCGGCGTTGGCGCTGATAGTGCCGACCTGGCTGATTTCGAGCCTGTTTTTGCAGGGTGTGGAGAGCTTGCGCAGCTCCTCGACGACCTTCGCTACGGCCTTGTCGATACCGCGCTTGAGGCTCATCGGGTTGATCCCGGCGCTGACACTCTTGAGGCCTTCCTTAAAGACGGCCTGGGCCAGGACGGTGGCGGTGGTGGTGCCGTCGCCGGCGACGTCGCTGGTCTTGGAAGCGACTTCCTTGACCATCTGGGCGCCCATGTTCTGGAACGGGTTCTCCAGCTCGATTTCCTTGGCGACGGTTACGCCGTCCTTGGTGACGGTGGGAGCGCCGAACTTCTTGTCCAGTACTACGTTTCGGCCCTTGGGGCCGAGAGTGACCTTGACAGCATCAGCCAGCTTGTCCACTCCTATCATCAGGCTGGCGCGGGCTTCGGTACCGAATTCGAGAATTTTGGCCATTATTCAATTCCTCTCTCTGGTACTTCACTCAGGCCTACCCACTGATCCGGGCGGGCCACGATACAAGTTATCGAAAGTTAAACGAGATGGCGGCGATCCTCAGATAATTGCCAGGACGTCACTCTCACGCAGGATCAGGTATTCCTCTCCGTCGATCGTGACTTCGGTGCCGGCGTACTTGCCGTAAAGCACCTTGTCACCCTTCTTCACTTCGAGCGCCACGCGCTTGCCGTCATCGGTGAGCTTGCCGGGACCGACGGCGACGATCTTGCCCTGCTGCGGCTTTTCCTTGGCAGTGTCGGGAATGATGATGCTGCCCTTCTTCTGCTCAGTCTCTTCGAGAGGCTGAATGACCACGCGGTCAGCTAAAGGCTTGATCTTCATAAGACACACCTCTTGGTTGATGGTTCGGTTACTTTGGTGGTTAACAGCATGGAAAATAACGGGTTATACATAACTGTTAGCACTCGTCTTCGATGAGTGCTAACAGCCGGGGCAAAAAAAATTTTATTTGTCGGCACCGGCGGCCGGGCAGCCCCCAGACTCGGAACACGTCTCACACGACGGGACTTCGGACTTCTTACCCTTGCCGTTGTGGCCGTTCTTGTAGTCGGTGGCGTAGAAGCCGCTGCCTTTGAAAACGAAGCTGCCGGGGCTCAGCACGCGCTGGATGTTAGAGCCGTCGCAGGAATTGCACTTTAGCTCGGGCTTTTCGTTCATCCTCTGCAAAACCTCGAAAGTTTTCCCGCAATCCGTGCATTGATATTCGTAGATCGGCATGTTTCCACCTCACGCTGAATGTTGTCCGACCGCCCGA
>JAZDIG010000279.1:0-6219 GCA_043805105.1 Candidatus Glassiibacteriota bacterium
GGCCCGGCACCGCCTCCCCTTCTACGTGGCCGCTCCCTTCAGCACTTTCGACCTGTCGATCCCGGACGGCAGCCGGATCCCGATCGAAGAGCGCAAGCCCGAGGAAGTCACTCGGCCTTACGGGATAGCCTTTGCCCCGGAAGGCGTGAAAGTCCACAACCCGGCTTTCGATGTCACTCCGGCCGAGCTGGTGACGGCCCTGGTTACGGATAAGGGTGTAATCCGGCCGCCCTACCGCGAAAACATACCGAAAGTACTGGGCCCCTGACAGGAAGGGAATTTTCCGGGACGGGCGGCCATAATCCACGGACACAGCTCCCCAGCCGGTTCAACTCACCTTCCGATGAAACGTACCGGGTGCGTCTCGTTCTTCCGGGAAGGCTTCTGACAGCCTGAACTTGGTCACCAGTGCCACAACTGAAGTGCAGCAGCCCGGAATGCCATATTTGTGAAACACATCCCGCTCCGGGTAAGTTTACGTCTTCAGGAGGCTTGAGGTCCGGGGATTCTGCTGAAAATCTTATCGAGCCAGCCGCAGTCTTTAAAAAAATCAGAAGTACCCGCGTACCTTTTTGTTGATTTTTTATTGACAATGCTTTTAATTGAAGGATAGAATGTGGTAATAGCACCCCTTTTTCGGGACTGTTACCGACCTCGCTCCTTGTAATCGGGCAGCCGCCCGTTTCGATATATTTTCTTCGCTTTATTTCCGTTGTGCCTGCGGTCTAAATCACGCGATTTACCTGTAAACCCGGACTATTGCTGCCTGCCACCCCGGGAGAGAATTTCAGGGCCGTGAGCGAAAATAGTGCACCATTATTTTAATCCGGAGGGTCTCGTGTCCAAGCTTAAAGAAAAACTGGCTTCGATAATACCTCAGCTTCGCAGCGACCTTCAGAAGCTTCTCCAGGAAAATGGCAACAAGGTCGTGTCTGAAGTCAACCTGCAACAGTTGTTCGGCGGGATGCGCGGCGTGAAGTCCATGATTTGCGACACCTCGTTCGTGGACCCGGACAAGGGCCTGATCATCCGGGGCCACTCGATCCTGGAGCTGGCCGACCGCCTGCCTGAAGAAATCTTTTACCTGCTGCTGGTGGGCGAGCTGCCCACCAAGGCTGAGCTCGCCGACCTGCAGAAAACCCTGCAAAGCTGTCCGCCAATCGAGGATTACGTCTGGGACGGCATGAAACAGATGCCCGCGGACACGCACCCGATGGTACGGTTGAGCATGGGAATTCTCTGCCTGGAGAGAAAAAGTGTGTTCCGCAAGCGCTACGATGAGGGGATGCACAAGAGCGACTACTGGGAAGCGGCCCTGGAAGACGCCATGCTGATGCTGGCCTGGATACCGGAGCTGGCCGCCGGGATTTACCGGATACATACCGGCAAGGGCGACCCGATCCCACCCGATCCCAAGCTCGACATGGGAGCCAACTACGCTCACATGCTGGGCCTGCCGAATCCCAACGGTGAATTCGCCGACCTGATGCGCCTGTACCTGACGCTGCACAGCGACCACGAAGGCGGCAATGTCAGCGCCTTCGCCACCCATGTGGTCGGCTCCGCTCTTTCCGATCCGTTCTATGCGGTCAGCGCGGGACTGAACGGGCTGGCCGGCCCCCTGCACGGCCTGGCCAACCAGGAATGCCTGGCTTTCGTGATGCACATCCACGATAAGTACAAGGGAGTCCCCACGGAAGACCAGATGCGCTCTTTCTCCTGGGAAACTCTCAATAGCGGCAAGGTGATCCCCGGTTACGGCCACGCTGTGCTGCGCCAGACCGACCCGCGTTTCACCGCCTTCCTCAATTTCGGCATGAAGCATTGCGCCAATGATGAAATTTTCCAGATCGTCGCCCGGCTGTTTAAGATCGTGCCGGGAGTGCTGATGGAGCACGGCAAGGCCAAGAATCCCTACCCCAACGTGGATGCCGGTTCCGGGAGCCTGCTCTACCACTACGGCCTTACCGAATTCGACTATTACACGGTGCTGTTCGGCGTCTCGCGGGCGATGGGTATGCTCAGCCAGCTCATCCTGAACCGCGCCCTGGGCTCGCCGATCTTCCGGCCCAAGTCAGTGGGCACGGACTGGGTCATGGCTCAAGTCAAGAAATAAGCCGCGACCATAGCGCGAAACCAAAGGCGGCGGGAGAAGGCTCCCGCCGCTTTTTCGTTTCCGGCTGTCTTATCTGGGTCTTATTCCTTGAGGTGTGATTCGTAAATCAGCCCGCCGCCGTCCGTGGAATCCACTTCGAGATAATGGCCCCGGGAAAGCTGCAGGTATTCCAGCCGCTGCTGCTCGCGGGTGCCGATTTCGATGTCCCGGACAACCTCCCCGCGGATATCCTGCACCTTCTCTTTCCCCAGGCGTTTCAGGTAGACGGACAGGGCATCCAGCAGCTCGGCTATTTCCTTGAGGCCCTTGCGGTAGAACAGCGAGCAGACCTGGACCGTGGTGGCCCCAGCCAGGATGTACTTGATCAGCGCCTCGCCGCTGTGTACCCCGCCGGAGGCTGATAACTGAACCTCGGGCAGCAGCTGGTGGAGGACCGCAACCCAGCGCAGGGGATAATGGATGGCATGCGCAGTGGTCAGGCCCTGTTCGCCCTTGGAAGTGAAAGCCTTGCGGGTGTTGAGGTTGATGTCCAGTCCGCTCTGCCGATTGAACACCACCAGTGCATCCGCGCCGGATTCTACTAGGCTGCGGGCCACGTTCTGCGGAGCGGTCAACTGGCCGCTCATCTTCACCGCCAGCGGGATTTTCACGCGGGCTTTGACTGCCGATACGATTTCCCGGAAGGCCGCTTCGCATTCGCCGCCGGAGGCGTCGAGCGCCACCGAGGGAACAGAGAGATTGATTTCGATGGCGTCCGCGCCGGAGCTTTCGAGCTGGGCGGCATAGTCCAGCCACCAGCGCGGGTTGGCGCAGTTTACCGAGGCGATGATGGGGATCGAGCATTCTTTCTTCGCCCGGGTGATTTCCTCGCAGTATTGCTGCGCCCCGTAGACCAGGCCCACTTCAGCATCGTAATAGGCGGAAGCCTCCGGGTGAGTGACCAGTAAGTCCTCGAAGGTCTTGTCTCGCCGCCGGATGTCCTCCTCGAAGATGCTCTTCATCACCACCGCCCCGGCCCCGGCTTCCTCGCACTGACGGATCAGCTTGCTGTTCCTGGTGAGGCCGCTGCTGGCGACGACCAGCGGGTTTTTGAGCTTGAGTCCGAGGTATTCCACAGAAAGATCGGGCATATCCTACCCCCTGTCTATCCGGTAATTATCGCGCTTCTTCAAGTTTGTACCGTAATAAAGATTATTCCAACTCCCGTAAAAGACAAGATAAAGTCAAAAAGCCGGCTCCGCCGAAGCCGGCATTCGCAGCGGCCGGCGGTATTTACTTCTTCTTCTCAGGCGGTGGGTATTTTACGCGCAGATAACCGATTACCTCACTCCACTCCGGCGTATTCATCACGAGTCCCGGTTTGGGCGGAAGCTGGGCGATCAGTTTTTTCGCGTTCTCGATCCGCTCATCGGTAATCGGGTGTGTGGAAAACAGGTTCTCCCAGCGGGACGGCTCCGGACCCTCACGGCTGGCTTTCAGCCTCTGGAACATATCGACCATGCCCTGGGGGTCGTAGCCCGCATCGTACATGGTGAGCATGCCGTCGTGGTCCGCCTCACGTTCGGCGTCGCGGCTGAAAGAAAGCAGCCCTCCGGCCGTAAACAGGTTCGCCACCGTGGTAGTGAGCGTGCCGGCGTCCCTGAGGAGAAGGTCCGAGGCGATTCCGGCGAACTGCGCCTGGGTCAGTCGTTTCATGCTGTGGCGGTTGGTAACGTGGTTGATTTCGTGGGCCAGTACGCTGATCAGCTCCGCCTCGGTATCGCTGTTGCGGAACAGCCCGAGATTCACGTAGCAGAAGCCGCCGGGGATGGCGAAGGCGTTCACCGCCTCGTCGTTGACCAGGGCGAAGCGGTACTGGATGTCGCGGCGCTTGCAGACCGCAGTCAGCTTCCTGCCCCTGACGGCCAGAAAGGAGTCCACTCTGGCATCGGCGAGGATCTCCATCTGTTTGTGGACTTCCTTGTCGAGCGACTGGCCGAGCTGGACTTCCTCGGCGGTGGAATAAATGTTGATGTTGCGTAATGTGCTGCAGTCGATACCCGAGAGTGCCGCAATCAAGGGATAGACCAGAAAAAAGTAGAATGCCCTCCTGAGCACGTGCGCCTCCCGTTCGAGCCTAAAGCTTCGGAACGATTGACAAGCGGATTATTTTTGACAACCGTTAGAAATATACAGAGTCGCGAAATTACTTTCAACTGACGTTTTATCCATCCGGCGCCGGCAAACTTTTTGCCGGCCGGTCCGCCGGAGAGTACAAATTGACCGCTGACAGCCAATACGGCACGCTGGCCCCTTACTACGACATTTTCATCGATTGGGACAGGCGTCTGGCCCGGGAGATACCGTTCATCCTGGCAGTGGCAGCCGGCGCGGCGAAATCCTGCCTCGACCTGGGCTGCGGCACCGGCCGGCACCTGGCTGCGCTGAGGGCGGAGGGATTCAGGGTCGAGGGGTGCGAACCGAGTCCGGGTCTGCGCAGGCTCGCCGAAAAAAACCTGCCGGGAGTCACAATTCACGACTGCCGGATGGAGGGTATCGACGAGCTGGCCGGCCGCTGCGGCCCCTGGGACCTGGCGCTTTGCCTGGGCAATACCCTTGCCCATCTGCCGGCCGGCCGGCTGCCGGCGTTCTTTTCCGGCCTGCGGAACGCTGTTTCTGCGGGCGGTGCGGCGGTTGTACACGTACTTTCCTACGACTGGATCATGCAGCTCAGGCCGGCCTCGCTGGCTTCCAAGAAAATCGAAAAAGACGGGGACCGCTACAGTTTCCAGCGTAACTATGAATACGGCACAGACAGTATTCGCTTCACCATCGAAATCAGGAAAAACGGAAACCTGCTGGGAGTCGAAAATCAAACCCTCTATCCGGTCTATTCCGCTTCCTTAGTGGAGTCCGCGAGACAGGCCGGCCTGGTCAAATCCCGGCTGTTCGGCGGGTTCGATACGGGCCAGCCCTATACCGAAGAGAGCGAGAACCTGGTGGCGGTTTTCAGCAGGTGAGCATCGATGAAGGTCGGCGGCTCTTTTACATGAAGATTTTTCTGGAATTCTTTCTCTAGTCAATTTTATATTTAGCGCTTATGATGCAATGAGTATAATTTCGCAAGGACTGAATATCCGGGTCGGTCGGAGTGATCGATGTATACGATTCAGGAACTGATCGAATTACTGATAAGCATACGGAAGCTGCCGACTCTCAGCCCGGTGGTCATAATGCTGGAAAAGTCGCTGAACGTGGACGAGCCGGATGTCAGCGCGCTCAGCAATATTATCGCCGACGATCCTCCCACCACCAGCATGATCCTCAAGCTCGCCAATTCAGTGATTTACGGTGGGAGAAGAACGATCGCCACGGTCAACGAAGCCGTGGTCAGGCTGGGATTCAAGGAATTGAGGAAGATGGTGATCGACGTTTCCATGGTGAAATTCGTCGCGGCCATGCCCACGGGATTGCTCGATCCCATCAATTACTGGAAGCACTCGATCGGTGTGGCGATCTGCATGGAAGAAATCCAGAACCGGTTCGGCGTGATGGATGAGAACGGCCCGCAGGCGCACGTGGTCGGCCTGCTGCACGACATCGGCCGCCTGATTACCGCAACCTACATGCCGGAAATCCATCAGAACGTGCCCGAGGGGGCGACTGGATTAGGTAAAGACGAAGACATCATCACCATCGAGCGCGAGCGGATCGGCCTGGATCATGCCCAGATCGGCGCGGCGGTGTTGGAGCGCTGGGGCTTGCCCCTGCAGATAGTCAATTGCGTGCGCTTTCACCACGAACCGGAAGTCTGCCCGAAAGAACAGAGAAAAGTTACCTGCCTGCTGTACCTATCGGACTGTATCTGCCGTAAGGCCGGAATCGGCGACACCGGCGAGAGTTACCGGGAATCGGTCGAGGATAGAATCTGGCAGACTGTCGGCGTGCCGTGCGAGAAAGGCCGGGAAATCGTTCCCACTGTCACCGAAAAAGTGAAAATGAGCGAAGTGCTGCTTTCCATCGGCGGGCTGAGAAGCTGATGCCCGCGCCGACCTGTAATCCATAGCCCGGCTCTTTGCCCTCCCCCTATTTCTGCTCCAGCCTGTGAATGTCCTTCGCCTTGC
>JAZDIG010000280.1:0-6321 GCA_043805105.1 Candidatus Glassiibacteriota bacterium
CAGCCGCCAGGATCAGGATGGCTTTCATCTAAACCTCCCTCTGTTGAGACATCAGGTTTAATTGGACTAACGGGTAAACTTCAGACTGACTGCATAATTCACCGTATCCGCCGCCGCTCTCACCAGCCGGCCCTTGAGCACTCCGCCCCAGACCGCGGGCCAGGTGCTGCCGTCGTCGAATTTCCTCACCCTCAGGTGCAGGACCACTCTCTCCGGGCCGCTGTTGGCCGCATCGAGGTGGTAATCCTCGCAGACCAGGTGTTCCGATGGCTCGGCGAACCAGACGAGTTCTCCCGGGCCGCCCACGAAACTGGTCCCGGCTTTGTCCGCGTCGAGCACCACCACACCGGTGCGCGCTCCGGATCGAGAAATTCCACCAGCCCAGCGCGTCTCCGAGCTGAAATCCTCGACCTGGTCGGCGGGCTTGGGGATGCGGCCGGAGTAACTTTCGAAAATATTAGTGCTTTCGCTGCCGGCCGCGGCGCTGCCTACCGGAAGATCGACGGATACCACAGTCCGTTCCTGGACGCAGACTTTCTTGCAGACCAGCCAGCCGGCCTGGGACCCGACCGTGACCGTGGAGCCGGCCAGCCGCGGAGGCGCCTGCACCCAGGAAAAGAGCAGAACTTCATTCATGTAGGAGTTGACGAACAGGCCGCCCGGCTCTTCGAGCCTTTCCGGGACCGGCCAGAACAGGGGCCCGGCCACGAAACCCTCCGGCAGCTTCCATTCGATTTCAGGCGCCAGGCCGGCATCCCCCGGATTCTTCCAGTAGATATGGCAGCCCTCGGCGATCCTGAACAATAAGCCCAGCCGGAACTTCCCGCCGGGAACCACCCGGTCGGTATCGGCCAGCAGCTTCACCTCCACCAGCGGCTTCTGTTCCAAGGCCAGGCCGGCAGCCGGCAAGGACCAGCGGGCCGCCAGGACCAGCAGTGCCGGTACGATTGTTTTCCCAGGGTACCGCATTTGCCAATTTACCTTAGGTTTACGTTAAAGCCTGCCACTGCTGGACCGGTCGCTGACCCGTCGAATTTAATCGGATGTAACCGGTACATACAATTATAATACGATTTATAATCATTATCAATCTATTCTCAGATCAATTCCTTCGAGCAAATAGACCAATCGGCAAACGACTGTCGCACAAATATCCGGCTCAGCTCTGCCAGGCCGGATAACTGAACAGGCTGTTGTCCACGGCCTGGGCCTGGGCTGCCAGCTCCTGCTTTTCAGGTTCGGTCAGGGGCACGAAAGAGCCGGCCAGGCCCAGCGCCATGCGGAAGAATTTTTCCTGCCCCGGCGGCAGGGCCGCGGTCACCGGCAGGGAGAGGGTGAAATAGAGGCCACGCGCCAGGGCCTCCTCGGTTTCGAGCGGCCGGTACCAGCACTTGGCGTATTTACTCTTTTCGCCCCTGGAGCGGGCCGAATGGGCGCAGGCCTTGAGCGCCAGCGGGCCCATCCCCTTGCCGTGGGCTTTCTCCATCACCTGCGGGCCGAAATTCTCCTTGAACCACAGGTTATAGTTGAACGGAAAAAGGATCGTGTCGAAGTCGTAAGCCTCCATGGCGGCGAAAGCCGCCTCCACCGAATGCGCGGAAAAGCCCAGGTAGCGCACCTTGCCCTGTTCCTTCGCCTTCACGAAAGTCTCCAGCGCCCCGCCGGGACCGAAAACGGTGTCCACTTCCTCCTTGTCCTTGATTCCATGAATCTGGTAGAGGTCCAGGTAGTCGGTGCGCAGCTTTGCCAGGGAGGTATTCAGCTCCATCTCCGCCCCGGCGCGGTCTCGTTTGTCCGTCTTGCAGGCGAGGAAAACCCGGTTGCGGTAAGGTTCGAGAGCGGGGCCCAGCAGGTCCTGGGCATTGCCGTAGGTGGGCGCCACATCGTAGTAGTTGACCCCGGCGTCGAAACATTCGGCCACCAGGTTGCTGCAATGCTCCTGGGATTCACCGCTGAGCGTGACTCCGCCCAGGCCGATCACCGACAGGTACTCGCCCGTGCGGCCCAGGGGCCGGCGCGGCAGAGGTCCCGGGGTGGCCTGCCGGCTGGCCCGCATCCCCCGGCTCACCAGCAGATCCAAACCCAGGGCGGCCGTCAGGCCTGCCTTGAAAAATTCGTTTCGTTTCATCGTCCGTGCCTCCGGCGCTGATCCAGTCCCGTTAATGGAATACTTGCCAGCTTCATCAACTATGCAAATTTAAGATTTACACCCTCGCCGATCAAGTCCCGTCACTTCCAGGCGGGATAGCGGAAAAGCGGGCGGGCGGCCAACGCTTTTTCCTTGAGAGCGGTCTTTTCTTTTTCATCCACCGGCCGGAACGAACGGCCCGCCTCCAGGGCCAGGCGCCAGAACTTTTCCTCCCCCGGCGGAAGGGCAGCAGTGATTGGCAGGGAGAGGGTGAAATTGAAGCTGCGCTGGACCTCCCGACTGTCTTCGTGCGGAAGATACCAGCATTTTCGGTAGGGCGGTTCGCCGCCGTCCGGGAGAAGGGTGAAGGCCCCGCCCTTGAGCGCCAGGATGCCCATGCCTTTAGCTTGGGCTTTTTCCACCACCTGCGGCCCGAAATTGCCCGCGTACCAGTTGACGTAGTTCAGGGGAAAGAGCACGGTGTCGAATTCAAATGCGTCCATCGCCCTCAGCGCCGCCTCCACCGAATGGGCGGAAAAGCCCAGGAACCGCGCCTTGCCCTCTTTGCGCGCCGAGGTGAACGTCTCGACTGCCCCGCCCGGGCCGAAAGCGGTGTCGATGTCCTCGCGGGTTTCGAGCGAGTGCATCTGGTAGAGGTCGAAATGATCGGTGCGCAGGTTGCGCAGCGACTTGTTCAGCTCGGCCGCCGCTCCTTTCGCCGTGCGCTCCATGGTCTTGCAGGCCAGGAAGACTTCCTTGCGGAAGGGTTCGAGGGCCGGGCCCAGGCGCTCCTCGGCGTTGTTGTAGGTGGGCGCGACGTCAAAGTAGTTCACCCCGGCTTCAAAGGCTTCCCGCACCACCCGGCCGGCGTGCTCCGGGGTTTCGTCCATCACCACGATCCCGCCAAACCCGATAATGGAAAGCTTTTCGCCGGTGCGGCCCAGCGGCCGGCGCGGCAAGTCACCTGCCGGATGGCTTATCATCGTAACCTCCATTTATATCAAGCTCTAATAATCTCGGATTACTCAAAAATTATCGCAAATCCTCGTAGGGGCGGACCCATGTGTCCGCCCATTGTTCGGGAATTTCTCGATGGTAGTCGGGCGCACACGCGGGTGCGCCCCTACAAAAACCTGAACAAAAAATTATTATGAATAATTCCGGTTATAAGCTTAGTCAGTCCCGGAGTTCCAGACGGAGCCGGCAGCACTCCCGGGCCAGCTCGCCGATTTTCACTGTCTGGTAACCGGCCAGGCTGGTGTCAACGGTATCGTTGAGCGGATCGATCCATTTGGCCGGCAGGGCCTTCTCGCCGATCAGCATCCCCACCACCGACCCGACAGTCGCGCCGTTACAGTCGGTGTCGAAACCGGCCTGTACCGCCCGGCAGATCGACTTTTCGAAATCGCCTTCCCCCCACAAGAGGCCCAGGGCCACGATCTGGGCGTTACTGATCGTGTGGCACCAGTGATGGGGCTTTTTTTCGTCCCAGCGGCCGTGCACCCGGCCGATAGCGTCTTCCCAGCCGGTTCCCTCCCCGTGCCAGCCGATCACCTCCCGGACCGCCTCGGCCAGACGGCAGCGCTCCGGTATCTGTTTCAGCCCCTCCTCCACCGCTTCCAGCGCCGAACCGGCGAAGGGGGCCGCGGCCAGCATAGCCGCCACCCACAGGCTGCCGTAAATGCCGTTCCGGACGTGGCTCACCGAGGCGTCCCGCCAGGCCCACTCCGCCGCCAGCTCGGGATTGCCCGCGGCCAGCCAGCCATAGGCGTCCGCCCTGATCTGCGCGCCGATCCATTCGCGGTAGGGATTGCGCAGCACGGCCGATTCCGGCGGGGCCACACCCTCCAGGAAGTTACGGTAAGCGGTGCGTTCGGCGGTCCAGGTGGAAAGAACCGGCAGGTTTTCGAGCCAGAAATTTGCCACGTCCAAAGGCTGGAAGCTCCTGCCGTGCTTTTCCAGGACGAGCATCCCGGCCAGCGAATAATTGATGTCGTCGTCCCAGGGCAGGTGATCCACCCGGTCGATAAAGGCCTTGCCGGGGCGGATTTCGTACCTTTGGACAATTTCGGCCGGGACATCGGCCCGGAAGTAGTCGTCGAGCGGATAGCGGCCCAGGTCTTTCAGGTAGCCCCGGATACGCCCGCCTGTCCAGCTCTCCACCGGCTTGCCCAGCAGGCAGCCGGCCACCCGGCCGTACCACGCCCCGCAGATCCGGTCCCGGATCAGCTCCGGTCCAGGCTGCCGGACAAGAGTCCCGCCGCCGGCCGGGCGGGCGGACCGGATGCCGACATAATCGGAGGGCTCTTCGTAGGGGTAGTCTGCACGCTGCGGCAGGGACTGAGTACGGTCCAGGAGGCGGGCCAACTCCGGCTGGAGCCTCTCCAACTCCTCATCTGCCAGTGACAGATAGCGTTCAAAGTCCGCCCGGACTGCCTCGATGTCCCGGCCTTCATCGACATGCTGTTCGCGTTCGGTGAGAAGGGCGTCGCGGCCTATATACAGGTGCTCGATTTTCAGCATGGCGAACCTGTTTCCCGTCTTTATCACAGCAGCAGGAAATCCACCTCTTCGCCCCCGGCCAGGCTCACCGGCCCCGGCGGCAGCTTGACCAGTGCATTGGCCCGGCTGAACGAAACCAGCATGTAGGAACTCTGCCTGCCCGCCGGTTTCACTTCCCAGCCGGTTCCGGTTAGCGTTGCCTGCCCCCGCACGAAATGAGTCCTTGCCTGCCGGTTTTCGACCGGTCCGGCCAGCCTGCCCTTTTTCCAGGCCGGCCCGGGGTCGACGAACCCGGCGAAACGGCGTATGGCGGGCCTGACATAAAGATAGAAGCAGGCCAGCGCCGAGGCGGGATTGCCCGGCAGGCCGAACACGGCCTTTTCGCCCTTTGTCCCGAAATAGAGTGGCTTACCCGGCTTCTGGTCCACCCCGTGAAAGATTTTGCGCACCTCCAGGCGCTCGAACACCGGCAGGCTGAAGTCATAGTCGCCCACGCTCACTCCGCCGGCTGCCAGAACCAGGTCGGTTTTTTCCAGGGCCAGGCCGAGCATACAGTAGAGCGACTCGCGGTCGTCCGGGCAGCGGTACTGATGGATTTCGTAACACAGCTCGTCAGCCAGGGCGCAGGACAGAGCCGGAGTGAGCGAATCGAAGATCTGGCCGTGGGCCCTGGCCTCTCCCGGCTCGACCAGCTCATCGCCGGTGGACACCACGGACACTACCGGCCGGAGATACACCGACACCGAATCCACGCCCAGCGCGGCCAACAGGCCCACCGCAGCCGGGGTCAGCATCTCCCCGGCCCTCCAGACCACTTCCCCGGCAGCGATCTCCTCTCCGGCCCGGTTGATGAACCGGCCGGGTTCGGCCGCGGCGGAAAAGACGGCGCTTTGGCCTTCCTCCCCAACTTCCTCCCGCGGGACCACCGAATCGGCTCCCTCCGGCAGCGGCGCGCCGGTCATGATCCGCATTGCCCGGCTCCGCGGCAAAGTCATTTTTTCAGTGTTTCCCGCCCGGATTTCAGCATCCACCGGCAGGGTGACCCGGTTGTCCGCAGATGCGGCCACCAGATCGGCGCTGGCCACGGCGTAGCCGTCCATGGCCGAAAAACTGAACCAGGGGTAGGCCGCAGACGCGGCAATGTCTTCGGCGGCCACGTGACGGCAGGCCGCCGTGAGCGGCGCTTTCACCGGCAGTCCAACCGGCGCGTGTTCGAGCACCAGGGCCAGCGCCTGTTCCGGGGCGATCAGCTTATTTTTTCCCCCAGCTTTCATTTCTTCTCCGGTTCGTGCCCGGTGAGCCGATTGTAGTCTTCCGGAGTATCGATGTCAGCCAGCACGCCAGCCTCTCCGGTCCGGTATTCGAAAACTTCCTCGGGGTGGCTTCTGACCACGTGGCGCGCGCCCACTTCGACCGGCGCCCGCAGCAATTCGTCAAAAAGACGGGCGGCAAACAGCACCGGGTGGCCGCGCCGCTCCCCGGCGACCGGGATGACGATTCCCCGGCCGGTTGACCGGTGGCAGTCGATCAGCCGGTCGACAAGCTCCACAGTGACCGCCGGGTGGTCGACCGGACAGACCAGGGCCGCTTCCACAGCCAGCCCGGCCAGCGACCGGATGCCGGCCTGCAGGGAACTCAGCATGCCTCGCTCGTAATCCCGGTTGATAACCACTTCGGCCGGCGGAATTTCC
>JAZDIG010000281.1:0-5386 GCA_043805105.1 Candidatus Glassiibacteriota bacterium
TGAATGACAAGTGTTTAACTCCCCTCTAGCAAGAGGGGTGCCCCGGCTTCCGGGGCGGGGTGTGTCATTCAAATCATCCTGAAAGATTAAATGTCAATGATAACAACTTAGCGCTTATGGGGCGGACCCCTGTGTCCGCCCGCGGAGGGTGGGGCCAAGAAAGCTCGAGGCACACCACATGGTCCTCGCGGCTGGCGCCGCGGGATGATTCATTCAATCCTTTTTTGGGAGAGGACAATGCTACCCTGGAACCGTTTCCGGCCCGTGAAGCAGCTTGGTGAAGCGCTCCTGCTCACCGTTTTATTCGCCGTGCCGGCCGCAGCCCGGCTCGATGTGGAGACGGTATCGCTGGATACTGTCAGCCTGAGAAGATACCTCGACGCCGAGGCGGAAAATCTGACCCGGGAGGCGGCCGCCAGGATCGACTCCAGGGAGAAAATCGAAGCCGAAAGAGACCGCCTGCACAGGGAATTTCTCTTCATGCTTGGACTCGACCCCCTGCCTCCGCGCACGGACTTGCAGGTGACCCGCGTACGCACGGTGGAACGCAAGGAATACACGATCGAGGTTCTGTATTTCCAGAGCCTGCCCCGCTTTTACGTCACCGCGAACGTATATGTCCCGAAGAAAGGCAATAAGCCTTTCCCGGCGGTGGTTTTCGGGCCCGGCCATTCGATCGATGAATACGGAGGCAAGGCGCTCCTGCAGAATTACGCGATCCCCTGGGTCCGCAACGGCTATATCTGCATGATAGTCGACCCGATCCAGGTGGCGGAGGTTTTCGGCGTACACCGCGGAGTCTCCTGTTGGGACCTTCGCGACTGGTACGCGCGCGGCTACACGCCGATCGGCATAGAGGTCTGGGACGCGATGCGGGCGGTGGACTACCTGCTGACCCGTCCGGACGTGGACGGGAGCAGGCTGACAATCAGCGGGGTATCCGGCGGGGGGCACCTGAGCTGGATGGCCGGCGCTGCGGATGAGCGTTTCGCGGTGGTGCAGCCGGCCGCCGGCACCTCGGACATTTATACCCACATCACCCGGGACCTCCAGAGCGTACACTGCGACTGCGCCTATTTCATCAACGCCTTCCGCCACGACTGGCCCACCCTGGCCGCCTTGATCGCCCCCCGGTCCCTGCTGATGCACAATTCCGTCGGTGACAGTTATTACCCTCCCGAGGGTTATAAACGCGTGCTAGCGCGGTCGAAAGAAATTTTCGGCTGGTTTGGCGTGCCGGAGAAGGTGGACATGTTTGAGGTTGAGGGGCCGCACGGATATACCCAGGCGCAGCGGGAAAAAGCGGTCGAATGGAGCGACCGCCGGCTGAAAGGAATCGAGAGCGAAGTTCACGAGGAGCCTTTCGAGCAGGTGCCCGGCGAGCAGTTGGCCGCTTTCGGCGGCTTCTTCGGCGAACACCCCCCGAGCATCAACGCGCAGATTCAGGAGCTGCTCATTCCCCGCGCCAGGCTCGAATGCTTCGACAACCTCGCCGCCTGGGAGAGAAGGCGGGCCGAGGTCCTGGACGAGCTGCGGACCGTAGTCTTCCGAAACATGCCCCGCCGGCAGGGAAGCATTCAGAAGGTAGAAGGAGACAACGGATCTTACGTGATCGAGACCGAAACGGGGATCCGGGTTGGAATGAGCTCGACCGTCTCGCAACCGACGGCCCCCCGGAAAAAAGCCATATTAGCCGTCGCCTCGCCTGGAGATACACAAGGCCGGGTAATGTGGGGCTTCATGCGGGCCAACCTTTTACCGGGTGTGCCGGCTTCACGGCACATGGTTTACCCGCGAGGGATCGGCAGGGAGGTCTGGGATGCCGTGGTGAAGAAGAAATTCGAGCGCTCGGTAATGCTGCTCGGCCGCACCCTCGATGACATGCGCCTTTACGACGTGCTCTGTGCGGTGGACTATTTAGCCAGTCAACCCGCATTCGCCAGGACGGAATTGACCGTGGTCGGCAAGGGCGAGGCGGGCATCTTGGGAGCGTATGCGGCCCTGCTGGACCCGCGGATCACCAGAGTGATCCTCTACGACCCCCCGCTGAGCCATGAAGAGGGACCGATCTTTCTCAACGTCCTGCGCTACACGGACATCCCGCAGATACTGGCGATGCTGGCTCCCCGGGCGCTGGTTTTCCTGACCCGCGAAATCGATTATTTCGACTATACGCGCTCGATTTACAAACTTTACGATGCGGAGAAAAATTTCCGCCGGGCCTACACGGTTCCCCAGGCGCTGGACCTGGAACAATAAAGGACGAGTGCACCGCGCAAGGATCGCTTACCGGCTTTTATATGTGGCAAGAGGAATCAGGAAGGCGTGGCCGGCCCACGGGAACCGGCGCATGAACTATTGCTAATGACTGGATATGCCGCGCTTCTATACTTGATTTAAGGCTGTGCTTTCTAAAAGCCGAACATGTGTTAAAATTGAGGACAATCGACAGATATTTATTTTTGCTGTGCGAATTAATCCCTTGAAACTCTCTCCCGGGAGGGCTCGTGAGATCGCTCCTTCTGATACCTGTCCTCGTTCTTTCACTTATCACCGGTGATATCGCCCTGGCCGGCAACACCTGGCTCTGGAACCAGGGAATCAGCCTGATTCCCTATCCCCGGGAAGTGCTGCCCGGCGGGGAGAGCTTCGTCTTCCCGGAGCGGGCCGTTATTTCAATCGATAACGGCGCTGGGGAAGAAGTGACTTTCGCCGCTGGCGAACTCAGCCGGGGCCTGCAGGAAGACTGGGGTATAGTCTCCGCAACTGCCGCCGGTTCCGTGGGTAAGGGGATAACCCTGACCCTGAAAGGTGCGCCGGCGAAGGTGGGAAGCCAGGGCTATACGCTCGAAACCGCGGCCGGTTCGGTGGTGGTCCGGGCCAACACCAGCCAGGGACTGTTCTATGGGGTCCAGACCCTGCTGCAGATAATCCGCACGGGGCGCGGCGGCCCGGAAAGTCCGGGAGTGTCGATCGCCGACTGGCCCGATATCCCCATCCGGGCCGTGCATTACGACACGAAACATTTCCAGGAGAAGGCGGACTACGTGCGAGGATTCATCCGCACCCTGGCCCGCTACAAGGTCAACATGCTTATCTGGGAGTGGGAGGATAAATTCGCTTACCGGAGCCACCCGGTAATCGGCGCACCGGGGGCTTTTACCATGGAGGAGATGCAGGAATTTACCCGTTTCGCCCGGAAGTACCATATCCAGATCGTGCCTTTGGTGCAGGGCCTGGGCCATGTCAGCTTTATACTCAAGCATCCGGAATTCAGACACTTGCGCGAGGTCGATTCTGATAACTGGGGCTTTTGTCCCCTCAGAGAGGGTACTTACGACCTGGAATTCGACTTGCTGAAAGAGGCGATTGAAGCTACACCCGGCAGCGAGTATATCCACCTTGGCTGCGATGAAACCTACGTTCTGGGCAAAGGCGTGGAATGCGGCTGCCAGAAAAAATTAAAAGAGATTGGCAGATATGCATTGAAACAAATTTACATAAATCGAGTGGCCGATTACGTGAAAAAGCTGGGGAGAAAACCCATGGCCTGGGATGGTGGTTTCCAGCCCGGAGAGAAAGTACTGCCGTCGGCGGGATTGATGACGCCGGGTGGGTACGATGACCGGCAGGACAGGGAGTCCATCGCCAAAGGATACCCCCTTTACATCTACGATCCCAACCCGGGTATCGAGCATCTGTTTCTGCCTTATTTTTACCGCGAGACTGAATACAACCAGACGGGAAACCATCTCGAAAGATCTTATAGAGAACTATCTCCTGCCGCACTGTCAGGGAAATTCGAGGGGATGATTTCCACTTCCTGGAACTGTTCCGGAGTGCATAACCAGATCTGGATGTTGCGTTATATTACCGCGGCCGAATATTCGTGGAGCGGGAAAGCGCCGGAGCTTGAAGAGTTCAAGGAGAAGTATTTCAAGAACTACTATGGCAGCAACTGCGCCGATCTGCCGGAACTCTTCCTTCTGTTGAATAAAGCCAGTTACTATTACATGAACTCCTTCGAGCGCAAAATCTGGCACTGGGGCGAGGTGGGAAAAACCCATTTGCCAGACCTGCCGCGCGATGATATAGAATACGATCCCTACTGGAATACTGAATACGCCGAGCGGGTGTCGGCTTCCCGCGAGATACTGCCGCAGATGGAAAGGGTGGAGAACATCTGCCGGACGAACCTGGCCCTGGGCGTGAAGAACGCCTATGATTTCGAGCTTTTCCAGCGGCTGGCCGAGCTGTTCGGCCATACGGCCCGGACCTACCTGGCGCTCTCGCAACTGGAACGGGCGATCACCCAGGCCCACCAGCTCCATTTTCCGGACCATGCCGCGGCTTGCGCTCAGCTGGAGCGGGCAGCCGGGATAGTCGAGGCCAACCTGGCGGAGCGGGCCGAAGTGTTTGAGAAATTCAAGGGAACCTGGACTAAAAGCCAGTTTCCCAAAGGGATGTCCACTCCCGAAAAGAAGTATGTGCACGGCCGCGACCAGCAGCGCAACTTCGCCAACCGCCGGCCCGATTATTCGTTTATCATCTACGACGAACAGAAGCTGGGTCTGGAAGACTACCTGGCAAAACTGAAAACCTACATCGCTTGGTATAAGGAGACCTACCTGCAATGAAAAATCTGATCCGAATTACTGCATTGGCGCTGGGCGTGCTGATCGCCTGCTCGGCTCCGGCCGGCGGGCCGGCACCGGCCGAAACGGCTGCTTCAGCGCCGGGCGCCCGCCCCGACCGTTTCCCGGCCCGGATCTGGGCCGCCTGCGACTTCGAGCTGCTCCAGAAGGACATCCTCTGGGGCGGCCGGGCCGATACGGAAAACATACCGGTTTACCCGGCCAACCGCACCGCCGGCGCGGCCCGTCCGGACGGCCAGGGCCGGGTGCGGCTCAACGTTTCGCTCTCGGACTACCCACGCGCCTCGGGCAACGACCGGGTCTATTTCCGCTACTACATCCAGGGAGCAAACTCAGTTACTGTCAGCCTCTACAACCTCGGCCGGCAGGACTTTCACCGGGTTCATCTGGCCGGCCTGGCGCAGGGCGGGTGGGCGGAGGCGGTGGCGGATTTCAGCGGCGTCCAGTCTGATTCCGGGGGCAACCCGATAGCCCGGGGCGAGCGGATATTGGACGTGGTATTCGAGGCGCAGGCCGAGGGGGACAGTCCCTGCGCGCTGATTCTGGACGACGTGATCTGCTTCGAGCCGGCGGCTGAACCGGCCGGCGAGGCGGAGCCCTTCCCGCGGCGGGTGATCAAGCTCTGGAGCTTCGACCCGGTCGACTACTTCCATCCCTGGACTCACACCGATTACCGGATCGTCCTGAAGGGAGAGAATCTGCCCAATGACTGGGGCGTGGCTGCCTCCCTG
>JAZDIG010000282.1:0-7519 GCA_043805105.1 Candidatus Glassiibacteriota bacterium
CCCCTGGCGACCATCCTCAGCCCGGTGCACCTGGCCGGTTTCCCCTCGGGAGCCGAAATCGTCTTCCTCGGCCGCGGTGTGGACCTCGAGGACGGCGTGCTTGCAGCCCCGGCCCTTACCTGGGTCAGCTCCCTGGCCGGCGCCTTCGCCACCGGCGATTTCGTGCGCTTCAGCCTGCTGCCGGATGGAACCCAGTGGATCTATCTTCTCGTCCGGGACGCCGAGGGCGCTGCCGGCAAGGACAGCGTGCAGATTCTGGTCGGATCGGGGACTCCCAACAGCGCGCCCACCGCTACGATCGTCCATCCCTCGAACAATGCCGATTTCGCCCTCGGCACCCCGGTAGTGTTCTCCGGCAGCGGCGTCGATCCCGAGGAGGGTAATCTCCCGGCCGCCTCCCTGGCCTGGTATTCCTCACGCGACGGGCTTATCGGCAATGGGGATTACCTGGTGACCAATAAGCTCTCCGAGGGCGGGCATACAATTCGCCTGCTGGCGACCGACAGCCGGGGCCTGGCCGCAGCCGACGAGGTCACGATTTCGGTGGCGCCGGGCGGCAACGCTTCGCCGGCGGTAACCATAAACGGACCGGCCCACGGCTCAGCTTTCCCGATCGGCACCCCGGTCACTTTCACCGGCACGGCCTCGGACCCCGAGGATGGGATTCTTTCCGGCAACTCTTTGGTCTGGCTCTCCAGCCTGGACGGCGAGCTGGGCCGCGGCACACCGCTGTCCGTGCCGCAGATGACCCCCGGCCGCCACCGTATTATCCTGCAGGCCACTGACTCCCGCGGCGCGGTCGGAATCGACACGCTCACGATCGTCTTTTCCAGCCCGCCGGTGGTTGAAATAACCGGCCCGGCCGATGGCTCCACCTTCCCGATCGGCACCCCGGTCGCCTTCAGCGGCAGCGCCCGGGACCCGGAGGAGGGAATCCTGCCCGGCAGCTCGCTGGTCTGGTACTCCTCGCTCACCGGCGGGACTATCGGCACAGGAGCCGCCTTCGTCAGCAATTCCCTGGCGGTAGGCAGCCACCGGATCACCCTGGTGGCCACCGACCGCACCGGCGTCAGCGGCTCGGCTTCGATCACCTTGGAAATTGTGAGCGTCCCGGACACCCTGGTGGCCTCGGTGTCCGTGGGCCGCCAACCCCGCTATCTGGAAGTGGATCCCCAGACCGGCCTGCTCTACGTTTCGAACCGAGGCCAGGGCACCGGTGATGGCTCGGTTTCCATTGTCGACCTCACATCATTCAGCGAAACTAACCGCGTCTCCAGTATCGGCACCTTCCCCGCCGGCCTCGACTTCTCTCCCTCCCTCGACCGGCTCTACGTGGCGCTTTCCGGCGAAGACAGACTGGCGGTGGTACACGGCAGCTCGGTGGAACAGAGGATCTCGGTCGGGTACCAGCCCCTGGGAGTGGCGGTCGGTCCCGATGCGGCAAAAGTGTTCGTCGCCAACTCCGCTGCCGCCTCGGTCTCGATAGTCAGCACCGCCACTGGCGCGGTGGTCGGTACGATTCCGGGCGTGGGCAATGCGCCGGGCAGCCTGCTCATCCCGCCGGGCCGGGACCTGCTCTTCGTGAGCAATTACGGCGGTAGCGAGGAGCCGGGGCCGGACCAGGTGGCGGCGGTCAACTGGACCACCGGCTCGATAACTCCTATCACCGTGGGAGATAAGCCGCGCGGCATGGCCTCCACCTCCGATGGCTCCACTATCTTCGTCGCCAACTCTGGTTCCGGCTCGGTTTCGGTGATCAGCACGACCCTGCTCCGCGAGCAGAGCAAGATTACCGTGGGCCTGGAGCCGGTGGCCTGCGCGGTTTCCCCGGGCGACAACCAGGTATACGTGGCCAACCGCGGCTCCGGCGACGTGACCGTGATCGACGCCCTCAGTAAGACCGTGATCGAAACCATTACCGGAGTGGCGACCGAACCGTGGGCCGTGGCCTTCTACACCGCCGCCGACGGCACGCTCTACGTCCTGATCGCAGACAGCGCGGTCGACAAAATCCGGGTGCTCAAGGTGCGCTGATCCCGGCATTCACTCCAGAGCTTGCGGCCATTCTCCGCTCCATCCGCTGGCGTGGTTCTTGCACTTTTCCTTCCGTTGGAAAACTGTCTCAGGAAACAGTCGAAGAAGTGATTAAGATCAGATACACCACAGCGCTCTTTACGCTGGCCGCCCTGCTGTGTCCGGGCCGGCTGCCGGCCATCGCTCCCCCGGCTCCGGGCGTGGAACTCCCTGCCGGCTTCGGCGAATATTTTACCCGGGCCAACCGCGGCTACCTGGTGGGACACAAGGCACTCAGGGCCGGCAAGACCGGCCGAATGCTGGCCGCTGCCGCTCCCGCCTCGCTTTCCCTGCCGGTCATCCTCGCCTCTTTCGCCGACCTGGCCGGCTCGCTTCCGGCGGCGCAAATCGACAGCCAGCTTTTCGGACACCTCCCCAGCGGGAGCATGAAAGAATATTTCGCCCAGGCCAGCGGGGGCCGGTTCACGCTGAGCGGACGGGCTTACGGCTGGTTCACGGTCGCAATGGCCCGCGTCGACTACCTGGCCGGCGGACCGCTCGGGGACGAAAAACTTTTCCCGCTCTCGCCCGGCGGTTTCGTCACCCATGCGGTCAAGGCCGCGGACAGCCAGGTCGATTTTTCCCGCTACGACAACGATGGCCCGGACGGCCTGCCCAATTCCGGCGACGACGATGGAGTGGTGGACGCCCTGATCGTGGTCCATCCGGGCGGAGATGCTGCCCAGGGCGCGACGTTCAATTTCTGGTCGCACACCTCGAACCTCGGGCCCAATGCGGTCATCACCAATGACCCGGCGGCCGGCGGAGGCTTCATCAAAGTGGACCTCTACTCGCTGGTGCCGGAGCTGGCCGGAGCTGGTGAAACCCCCCTGCCGGCCGGGATCGGCGTGTTCTGCCACGAGTTCGGCCACCAGCTCGGCCTGCCAGATCTCTACGGCCCCGGCGAGGTGGTGACGGGGGGTGTATCCTCCTACGGGATCGGCAACTGGGGGCTGATGGGCACGGGCGGCTACGGCGGCGATGGCCGGCACCCGGAGCGGCCGGTTTACCCCTGCGCCTGGAGCAGGCTCCGTCTCGGCTGGCTGGATGGCGTGGTACAGGATACTTCGGGGCCGGTCGCGCTCGATCCGGTTTCCAGCGGCCTCCGGACGGTCAGGGTCTGGGACAACAATGACCGGGACCGGAGCTATTTTCTCCTTGAGTGCCGCACCCGGACCGGCTTCGATTCCACCCTGCCGGGAGAGGGCCTTTTGATCTGGCACGTGGATGAAAGCGTTTTCGACAACGAAAATTCTCAGCACAAGCTGGTGGACCTGGAGCAAGCCGATGGCCTCGATGACCTCGGCAGGTCTGTTAACCCGGGCGATGCCGGCGACCCGTTTCCCGGCAGCTCCGCCAATATAGCCTTTACCGGCGCCAGCCGGCCTTCGAGCTCCCGCTACGGCGGCGCTCCTTCGGGAGTGGAGGTGACCGCCATCGAATTCACCGGCGGACAGGCGCGCTTCCAGCTCGGTGTACCCGCCAGGCCCCGTCTCACCCTGGCCTACGATGAGGATGGCCCAGGCGGAGAAAGGGGCTTCGGTTATGGCGGGAACCTGGCCCACGCCGCGGTGGAATTCACCTCTCCGGCGGACGGCGCGCTGGAGGCGATGAGCACGTATTTCGCCTACGACAGCATGGAGTACACGGTGGAAATCTATACCGGGATCGACAGCGGCTGGCTGCGCTGCCCGGTTTCAAGGCAGTCGGGGCAGGCCGGGGCTGTGGGTTGGCGCACAATCGAGCTGAAAGAGCCCGTCCGGTTCGGTGCGGGGGATACCCTGGTGGCGGTAGTGGGCTACCGGAGCCGGGGGTTCGACGAAGGCTGGCCGGTGCCGGTGGACTGGACCGGCCGGCCTCAAGGCAGGAGCTTCGCCAATTTTTCGGGCCTGGGCCGTTTCGAGCCGGTGGGAGGCGATGTCTCGCTGAGAGCGGTGATTCGGCCCGGGGAGCCGGCGGCCGGTGTTCTTTCGCTCGATCCCTGGCTCGGCCCCCTGCCCGCCCGCCTCGATTTCGGCCCGACCTATGCCGGTGAAATCTACTCTCTGGTCCTGCCTTTGCATAATTACGGTTACCGGCCCCTGGCCCTGGAGCGGGTCGAGGTGTCGGGCGGTGGCTACTCTCTCCCGGCTTTCGAGCCGGTGGTGAATTGCGGCGGAGTGAACGAGCTGACTGTGAGGTTCGACCCGGCGGCCGGCGGAGGCGACGGTGAGATCAAAATCGCTCCGGCAGCCGGCGATCCCTCCCGGGTGGAGCTGACGGCCGGGGTGGCAGGATACAGCGTGCGCTACGATTCGGTAGATACGCCGGCCGGGATCGACGTTTTCACCGAGGCGGCGCATGGGGCGGTTCTGTTCAGCCTGCCCCGCCGGGCGGTGGTGGCAGGCGTGCGCACGTTCGTGCTGCAGGATTCGATGAAAGTGAGCCTGAGACTCTGGGGAGAGGCCGTCGCCGGCCGCGGCCGCTGCCTGCTGGCCGAAACACTGTCGGACACGCTATTTGTCTCTCCCGGCTGGCACCAGCTCTTTCTGCCCAAGGCCGTGGATGTGGACAGCGGCGACACTTTCGTGGCGGACGTGCGCTACGAAACACCCGGCCGGCCCTATAACCACCTGATCCCGGTGGATACCCTGCGAGCCGCCCCCACTCTGAGCTACTACAACCTCCGCGAGAGCGAACCCTGGCTGGTCAGCCTGAAGCCGGTGGCGATCCGGGCGCTGGTGACTGGGCCGGAGGCGTACGCCGGCGAAGTCGTCCTCAAGCGGGCCCGGCCCGGGATGAATCCCTCCCACTTCGTTTTCGACAGCCTGGTAGTGGGCCGGGAGGCCGTCTCCGGAGTCTGGCTTTGCAACCGGGGCAGCGCGCGCCTGGAAGCCGATGTTCTCTTTGTCCCGGACGGCAAGGGGATGGCCGTGACGCCGGGTACGGACCGGGTGGCTATCGCCTGCGAAGATTCTGTTTACCTCGAGCTGCGCTGTCTCCTGTCGGCGCCGGGGGCTTACACCGGCCTACTCGAATTGAAAGAGACAGCCGGCGGGAGAATTGTCCTCGAGGCCGGAATCTCCGCCGCCGCCGCCGGTTTCGAGATCGGCTACGATGAAAACGGATTCACCGCCACCGCCGGCTTCAACAGCCCCTCGGCCGCCGGTGTGGTGATCTTCACTTCCCCCTGGGACGGCACTCTCTCCGGAATACGGCTCTACCTCAACCAGCCGGACATGACTGCGGCTGCGCGGGTCTTCCGCGGGATCGACAGCGTGGGGGCGTGGTCCGACACCGTGGCCGAAGTGCGCGATACGGTGGTAAAAAACAGCGGCTGGCAAACTCTGCCCCTGGACCGGCCGGTGACGTTTGCCGCCGGCGACAGTTTCGCCGTGGTGGTGACTCTGGCCGGAAGCCTCAACTACCCGCTCTCGATCGACCACCGCGGGACGCCCTCCGGCCGAAGCCAGGCCGCCGCCTCGCTGACCGGGAAATGGGAGGTGCTGGGTTACGACCTGAACCTGCGCGCCGTGCTGGGGACCCCGGTCCCCGCCCTTTTTGCGGTCTCCGGGAGCGTGACCGTCTCCGGCCGGCCTCTGGCCGGGGCGCGGCTCACCCTCTATTCCGGGGCGCGCAGCTACCGGGCCAGCTCCGGAGAAGACGGCGCTTTCGAGCTCCCCAGGGTCGTGGCCGGCAGCTACGAACTGCAAGCGGAATTTGAGAGTTACCGCTTCAAGCCGCTGACAGTCACGGTGGACCGGCTGCTGGAGGGGATCGCGGTCCGGGGAAGGAAAAGCACGGCGGGCGACGTCGACTCGAACGGCCGCGTGGACATTTTCGACCTTCTGGAGCTGTTGCGCTCGATCAGCGGCAGACGGGCCCCTCTGCCTGCGGACGACGTGGACGCCAGCGGCCGGGTGGATGTTTTCGACCTGATCGAGCTGCTGGCGATAATCTCCGGCCGGTAATAAGCCGCCCCTCGTCGAATTCTCCCGGAAAACTTCGGAAATTCGCTATCCCGCGTTTGACACTCCCCCGCCGGTTGATTACATTACAGGGGGCGACCCTGCCGGGAATGTACGCAGCCAGTATTCGCACCATCCCGAACGAAAGTCCCACCATGCCGGAAAGAGCCGCCCTCTGGTTGCCGGCCGCTGCAATCGGCGGCAAATCACGCTACCCTGACACACCTGGTTAAATGCCGCACCGGAAAGACCATCAGGAAAAAAAGCAATTCGTCCCGCGCGATTTTCTCCTTTCTCCGGAAGCCCATCCGGTCCGGACGGTGGCGGAAAGTATCTATCCTTTCTACCTGCGGGCGGCGATGCGCCGGGGAGAAAAGGTGGAAGTCAAACCGCTGCCCGTGCTGGATGAAGCGTTCATGAACAGCCACGAAGCGCGCTGGCTGAGGATACTGGCCGAAACCACCTACGCCCAGGTGAGGATGAAGCAGTTGGGCGTGCACGACACCATCGTTTTTTTCGGTTCGGCCCAGATACCCCAACCGGAAGAAGCCGAGGCCAGGCTGAACCAGGCCCGTGCGAAAGGGGACCCGGCGGAAGTCTCCCACGCGGAAAGAATATTCGAAATCTCCAGCTACTACGACCAGGCCCGCGAGCTGGCCGCCCGGCTCACCCGCTGGGCGATGGACCAGGGCACCGAACAATCCCCCCAGCCATTCGCGATCTGCACCGGCGGCGGACCCTCGATCATGGAGGCCGGCAACCGGGGAGCGCACGACGTCGGGGGAAAAAGCGTGGGGCTCAACATCTATCTGCCCTACGAACAGCACCCCAATCCCTACATCTCCCCCGAGCTGAATTTCCACTTTCACTATTTCTTCACGCGGAAATTCCACTTCACCTATCGGGCCAAGGCGCTGGTGGTGTTCCCGGGCGGCTACGGCAGCCTGGACGAGCTGTTCGAGGTTCTGAACCTGATCAAGACCCGCAAGATCATCAAGCAGATGGCGGTGGTGCTCTACGGCAGCCCGTTCTGGAAAAGAGTCGTGGATTTCGAATATATGACCGATTGCGGGGTAATCAGCGAGGAGGACCTGGACTTCTTCACCTATGCCGACAGCGTGGAGGAGGCTTTCGGGATACTGACCGCCCACCTCAAGCGCTATCTGAGGAAGTGACGGCAGAAAACGAGGAGATATGCGCTGCAAGCAGATTGAAAAACAGACTGGCGGAGCGGTCACCGAAATCGAGTTGGAGGGGCTGATCTGCAACCTGGCCCATATGTGCCGCCGTAAGGGAATCTGCGTTCTTTCCCCGTACTCCTATCCCGGCCACGCCAAGGACGGGCAGGCCGAGGCGGAACAGGGAGCCGGGCCGGCGGCCGCTGCCGGCAGTTACTACGAAGTGCTGAGATTCAAGAATTCACTCGGTTTCCAGTGGATCAGGGCCGAAAGCTTTTCCGAGGCCATCCAGGCGGCGGAGAAGTTCGGCCAGAAGGGCCA
>JAZDIG010000283.1:0-10890 GCA_043805105.1 Candidatus Glassiibacteriota bacterium
ACCTCATCTGCCGGTCGGCCCCGGCCTCGTACAGACCCCCGGCATCCACCAGAAAGACCGGGGAGCCGACAAAGTCCTGTTCAGTGACCTCGAACGGCACCTCGGTGCTGTCCTTGGTCAGCAGCTTGATTTCGGCCAGCCTCGTGCTGCGCTCGCCGGTGCGCCGCTCGCTCATGCTGAAATGGGCCTTGAGCCGGTCCTCCGGATGTACGATATCGATTATCCGCCGGCCTATCAGCTCCCCGGGCTCGTAGCCGTAGCGGGTGACGGCATCGTTGATGAAGGTGATCCGGCCCTCGCGGTCAAGCCGGTAGATGATGTCCGGCACGGTGCTGACGATCGTCTTCAGGTCGTGCTGGAGCTGCTCCCGCTCGAGTTCGAGCTTGAGCTTTTCCTGGCGGTAGTGGTCGGCGGGTGAACCGGCATCGGTTCCAACCTCGATTTCGAGTACCGTCCCGGTCTTACCGCCGGCGGCGAGCAGCCTGCTCTTGATGAAATAGTACCAGGCCAGCCCCAGCGACAGGCAGAATAGGCAAGACAAAGCCAGCGGAAACGGTCGTCCCGCCGGCCCGAACAGCTCGAAGCCGGCCGACAACGCGGTCCCGACCACCACCACTATGACGGCCGCAAGCCTGGTCCGGCGAAGAGAGCGGTTCTTTTCCATAGTCCGTGGTCTCACCTGGTGCACTGCCGGATCGAGCCACCCGATCCGGCAGGGTAAATACAAGAGGAGATTCGATTGACAGAAATCAGCAGGATAAAATATACAATCAAATACGTCAGCGGCAAGTAGTCCGGTTGCAGGCATTTGAGAGGGAAAAAGATGCGGACCGGGCGGAAACGCACACCGGCAGTTCTCTTTAGAGGTGAGCCGCAGGGCAAGGGTCTACCAGATTACCGCCGGAGCTCGAGAATCCTGTCCACCACGTATTCGGCGAAAGTTAGGGCGGCGGTCAGGCCGGGGGAAACGGCGTTGAGGACGTGGGTGGAACCGGAGAGGAATTCCACCAGCAGGTCGTCCACCATCCGTCCCCGCCAGTCCACAGTCTGCGCCCGAACCCCAGAGCGGCAGGGCCGGATGTCCTGCATCTCGACCGAGGGAGCGAGGGAGCGGATTTCGGCCAGGAAGGCCCGGTCGGAAAAGGATATCCGGCCGTTGTGCCAGGCCAGCCGCAGGAATTCCCTGCTCGTGGCCAGGCGCCAGAAATTCAGGGAGCAGAACATTGCGAGCGTATCGCCGAAAAAAATCTCTTTATTGTAGGCTTCGCGGCCGAAACTGAGCATGGCGGTGGGTCCGGCCAGCACCGTACCGTCCACGGTCCGGGTCAGATGGACCCCCAGGAATGGATAGCGCAGGTCCGGCGCCTGGTAGACCATCGAATTGACCGGCAGGCCCGCGATCTCCATGTATTCGCCGCGGAATGGGATGATTCTGTAGCCTTTCCCTGCCCCCAGCCGGTGAGCGATCCGGTCGGAATGCAGGCCGGCGCAGTTGACCAGGTGCCCTGTGCGGAATTCCCCGGCGGTGGATTCGACCACCTTATCGCGGATACCGGTCACTTCGGCGTTCAGGATGAAGTCCACGCCCAGCTTGCGGGCATCCTCGGCCACGGCGCGGGTAAAGCCGGCGCTGTCGACAATCGCGCCGTGAGGGGACACGAGCGCCCGTTCGCCGGCCACCGCCGGCTCGAGCTCGCGCAGCTCTTCCCGGCCCACGAGCCTTAAGTCCTCCACGCTGGCCAGCCGGCCCATCTCCAGGAGCCGGTCCAGCACGGCGAATTCACGCTCGTCCCGACCCACCACGACAGTGCCGCACTCCTGGCAGCGTACGCCGTGTTCCCGGCAGAACTGCCGGGCCCGGCGGTTACCTTCCACGGCCAGGCGGGCCTTGAGCGAACCCGGTTTCTGGTTGATCCCCGAATGCAGGACGCCGCTATTGCGGCCACTGGCGTGCAGGCCGATCTCCGCTTCTTTTTCCAGCACGGCCACCGGGCCATTGCCGCGGATGGCGAGTTCCCGGGCGATGGAGCTGCCGATAATGCCTGCGCCGATTATGAGGTAGGGGTAGGAGAGCATTTCGAGAAAGTCACTTTTCTGTTACCTTGCCTGTCGCCTTGAAAAAAGTATAAATGAACGTGCCGTCGGGGCTGTCGGCGACCCGGTTCAAGTCCTCGATCCCTTGCTTCCAGAGCCTGTCGTCTGCCAGCCCCATCCTCTTTGCCGGTTGCTCGACCCCCTCCACCATGGCGATTATCGTTTTTCTCACAAAGGAATCTTTCAGTTCCGGGCGGCTCTGGTCGATGTAGATCAGCCGGGGCGAAACCTCCACTCCGGCGAGACCCGCGTGTTTCAGCAACGGATAAAGCTCCCTGCCGATCAGGGAATTACCGCCGTACGCTTGCTGCACCCGGATCAGGCAATTCCAGACCGCGATGGATTCGGCGGTGACCGGGTACCAGTAGCAGGAACCGTGGTCTCCCTCGATGACCGTGACAGTGCCGTCCGGACGCACCGTGCGGATAATCGAGGACAACGCGCCTGCCGGATCGGTCAGGTGTTCCAGCACGTAGCAGACGAATGCATGATCGAATGTACTGGCTGCGAACGGCAGGCTGAATATGTCCGCCCTCTGGAAACCGGCGTTTCCCAGGCCGGCAAAAGCTACCTTTCTGCGCGCCTCGACCAGTGAATCCTCAGCGATATCAACACAGACAAAGCGCGCTCCCGGGCTCCACGCTGCCAGGGTGACGGTTTGGGCGCCTACCCCGCAACCGGCTTCCAGTACCAGGTTGCCCGGTTCGTAGCCGGTGTCCTCGAGCAGGTACTTACGGACAGCGCCGGCCTGGTCCTGCAGGCGTTCGGCTTCGCGCTGGGAATAACCGTGGACGTAGTCCGGCATGGTCAATTTCCTTGAAGTTCAGGTAGGCAGAGGGAAAGAATTTAATACATACGGCCGGGGATACCAACAAGTGGGAGGAGGCCGCAATTCCTTCTCTTAAGCGGCAATAAAAAACCCCGCAAGGATTATTGCGGGGTTTCAAATAAAAGCCGGCAACGACCTACTCTCCCACACGGTCACCCATGCAGTACCATCAGCGCTGGAGGGCTTAACTTCCGTGTTCGGAATGGGAACGGGTGTACCCCCTCCGCCATTGTCACCGGCACAACGGCATGAAAATCGAGGGCCTTGCCAAGATACGGAGCCCTTGGTGACTGAGAAATTTATCAGGTCAAGTCTCACGGCCGATTAGTACTGGTCGGCTGAACACGTCGCCGTGCTTACACCTCCAGCCTATCAACCTGGTAGTCTACCAGGGGCCTTCAGCTTCCTCGGGCAAGCCCGGGAAAGGGGAGATCTTATCTTGAGGTTGGCTTCCCACTTAGATGCTTTCAGCGGTTATCCACTCCGAACATAGCTACCCAGCGATGCGCCTGGTGGCACAACTGGTACACTAGAGGTTCGTCCATCCCGGTCCTCTCGTACTAGGGACAGCTCCTCTCAAATCTCCTACGCCCACGACGGATACAGACCGAACTGTCTCACGACGTTCTAAACCCAGCTCGCGTACCGCTTTAATTGGCGAACAGCCAAACCCTTGGGACCTTCTCCAGCCCCAGGATGCGATGAGCCGACATCGAGGTGCCAAACCTCCCCGTCGATGTGAACTCTCGGGGGAGATAAGCCTGTTATCCCCGGAGTACCTTTTATCCTTTGAGCGACGGCGTTTCCACGCACTACCGCCGGATCACTAAGCCCTGCTTTCGCATCTGCTCGACATGTCTGTCTCGCAGTCAGGCTCCCTTCTGCCTTTATACTCAATGCACGATTACCGACCGTGCTGAGGGAACCTTGGGAAGCCTCCGTTACTCTTTAGGAGGCGACCGCCCCAGTCAAACTACCCGCCTGACACTGTTTCCCGACCGGATAACGGTCGCGGATTAGAATTCCAATATACCAAGGGTGGTATTTCACTGTTGGCTCCACGAGAGCTAGCGCCCCCGTCTCAAAGCCTCCCACCTATGCTACACGAGACATACCAAAATCCAATATCAGGGTATAGTAAAGGTTCACGGGGTCTTTTTGTCCAGTCGCGGGTAATCGGTATCTTCACCGATACTGCAATTTCGCCGAGTCCCTGGTTGAGACAGAGCCCAGATCGTTACGCCATTCGTGCAGGTCGGAACTTACCCGACAAGGAATTTCGCTACCTTAGGACCGTTATAGTTACGGCCGCCGTTTACCGGGGCTTCGGTTCAGAGCTTCTCCCGAAGGATGACCCCTCCCCTTAACCTTCCGGCACCGGGCAGGCGTCAGTCCCTATACGTCGTCTTTACGACTTAGCAGAGACCTGTGTTTTTAGTAAACAGTCGCCTGGGCCATTTCTCTGCGGCTCCAGCCAGCTCAACAAGAAAATTGTATCACCGGCCGGAGCACCCCTTATCCCGAAGTTACGGGGTTAATTTGCCTAGTTCCTTAACCAGAGTTATCTCGAGCACCTTAGGATACTCACCCCACCTACCTGTGTCGGTTTGCGGTACGGACGACCGTAAAGCTCGCACAGAGGCTTTTCTTGGCAGTTTGATTAGGGCCGGTTGGCTTGCCCGAAGGCTCGTTTCCCTATCACCTCTCGGAGGTAACGGCAGCCTGGATTTGCCTGGGCTGCCCTCCTACAGGCTTTGACCTGCATACCATAAACAGGCCGGCCTTTCACTCCTGCGTCACCCCATAGCTCAAACGCTTTACAGCCGGTACAGGAATATTAACCTGTTTACCATCGCCTACGTCTGTCGACCTCGGCTTAGGCTCCGACTAACCCTGAGCGGATTAACCTTCCTCAGGAAACCTTAGGTTTTCGGTGACCCGGTTTCTCACCGGATTTATCGCTACTCATTCCGGCATAATCGCTTCCATACCGTCCAGCATGCCTCGCGGCACACCTTCCGCCGTTATGGAACGCTCCCCTACCACGCGTGCAAGCACGCATCCATAGCTTCGGTACCAGGCTTAGTCCCGTGAATTATCGGCGCGAAACCACTTGACTGGTGAGCTATTACGCACTCTTTAAATGAATGGCTGCTTCTAAGCCAACATCCCAGTTGTCTGTGCAATTTCACATCCTTTATCACTTAGCCTGGATTTAGGGACCTTAGCTGATGGTCTGGGGTGTTTCCCTCTCGCCCCCGAAGCTTATCCCTCGGAGACTGACTCCCGGAGTAAGAGTGAGCGGCATTCGGAGTTTGGTTGGGTTCGGTAATCTGGGAAGATCCCTAGCCCATCCAGTGCTCTACCTCCGCTACTCAATATTCCGAGGCTATACCTAAATATATTTCGGGGAGAACCAGCTATTTCCGAGTTTGATTGGCCTTTCACCCCTACCCACAGCTCATCCAAGCATTTTTCAACATACACTAGTTCGGACCTCCATGGCGTGTTACCGCCACTTCATCCTGGCCATGGGTAGATCACTCGGTTTCGGGTCTACTCAGTGCTACTCGTGCGCCCTATTCAGACTCGCTTTCGCTGCGGCTTCGTCCCGGAAGGACTTAACCTTGCAACACTGAAGTAACTCGCCGGATCATTATGCAAAAGGCACGCGGTCAGGCGGCGGCTCCAGCCAAAGGCCAGAGCGCCTCTCCCTCCCACTGCTTGTAGGCACATGGTTTCAGGTACTATTTCACTCTCCGCCTGGAGTGCTTTTCACCTTTCCCTCACGGTACTAGTTCACTATCGGTCGTCAGTTAGTATTTAGCCTTGGGAGGTGGTCCTCCCGGATTCCGCCCGGATTTCTCGTGTCCGGCCGTACTCGGGCAAGTCATCCAGAGAGCTGTCCGTTTTCGCCTACAGGACCATCACCTTCTGTGGTTTGGCTTTCCAGACCAATTCGGCTAACGGCAGCTTTTTTAACTCCGTCCCGGGGCTGAACCTCCGGGTCATGACCGCCCACAACCCCGGCAGTGCAACGCGTTCAGGCTTGACACACTACCGGTTTGGGCTCTTCCCCTTTCGCTCACCGCTACTGAGGGAATCGCGGTTGCTTTCTCTTCCTGGGGGTACTAAGATGTTTCAGTTCTCCCCGTTCGCCTTCCCCGGGCTATGTATTCACCCGGGGAATGACTGCCAGTTACGGCAGCCGGGTTGCCCCATTCGGGAATCTCCGGGTCAACGGTTATTTGCACCTCACCGGAGCTTATCGCAGCTTATCACGCCCTTCATCGCCTACTGACGCCAAGGCATCCACCATGCGCCCTTAGTAACTTGACCTGAGAAACTCGGTCACCAAGGACTCGTATCTTGGCAAGACCCTCAATTTTCAAAGAACTGCGGCCGAACCTGGTCGGCAGGCAAAACTTTCGGCTATGGTGGAGATAACCGGGATCGAACCGGTAACCTCCGGCTTGCAAAGCCGGCGCTCTCCCAGTTGAGCTATATCCCCATCTACTCATTTTAACCGCACCCCAGCCCACAGAGTGCGGCTTTTTTATCTTCTCACAAATTGCCGCTGGCAGCGGCAAAATGCCTTTTGACTGGTGGGCCTAGGTAGATTCGAACTACCGACCTCACGCTTATCAGGCGTGCGCTCTAACCACCTGAGCTATAGGCCCGAGTCCACAAAAAAGCGCGAGGCGAAAAGGATCGAATCGCGCCTAGTGGAGCGGGTCATTTGAGCAGATTTATTAATAATGGTGTGGGCTGTGCGCGTCGAATCCGTCCATTGCAGTGAGAGTCGCGATCGGCGGGTGGCATCTGTTCCGGCGGCAGTTTTCCTTCTGCTGCCGGCTTATTAGCGATGCGCTTGCCGTGCGAACCGAACTCACTCCATAGAAAGGAGGTGATCCAGCCGCAGGTTCCCCTACGGCTACCTTGTTACGACTTCGCCCCAGTCACTGATTTTACCTTCGGCACTTCCCTCCCTTGCGGGTTAGGACAGCGACTTCGGGTACCCTCAGCTCCCATGGCGTGACGGGCGGTGTGTACAAGGCCCGGGAACGTATTCACCGCAGCGTAGCTGATCTGCGATTACTAGCGATTCCGACTTCATGGAGTCGAGTTGCAGACTCCAATCCGAACTTAGACCAGCTTTTTGGGATTAGCTCGACCTCGCGGCTTGGCAACCCTTTGTACTGGCCATTGTAGCACGTGTGTAGCCCCGGACGTAAGGGCCATGATGACTTGACGTCGTCCCCACCTTCCTCCAGCTTATCGCCGGCAGTCCCCCTAGAGTCCCCGGCATTACCCGTTGGTAACAAGGGGCAAGGGTTGCGCTCGTTGCGGGACTTAACCCAACATCTCACGACACGAGCTGACGACAGCCATGCAGCACCTGTATAGGCGTCCCGAAGGAGGGACCTGTTTCTAGGTCTTGCACCTATATGTCAAACCCGGGTAAGGTTCTTCGCGTTGCTTCGAATTGAACCACATGCTCCACCGCTTGTGCGGGCCCCCGTCAATTCCTTTGAGTTTCAACCTTGCGGCCGTACTCCCCAGGCGGGATACTTATTGCGTTAGCTACGGCACTAGTGGGGTCGATACCACTAACACCTAGTATCCATCGTTTACGGCTAGGACTACCGGGGTATCTAATCCCGTTCGCTCCCCTAGCTTTCGCGCCTCAGCGTCAGAAACAGTCCAGAGAGCCGCCTTCGCCACCGGTGTTCTTCCCAATATCTACGCATTCCACCGCTACACTGGGAATTCCACTCTCCTCTACTGCTCTCAAGCCTGGTAGTATCAGATGCAGTCCAACCGGTTGAGCCGGTGGATTTCACATCTGACTTACCGAACCGCCTACGCGCTCTTTACGCCCAGTAATTCCGAACAACGCTTGCTCCCTCCGTATTACCGCGGCTGCTGGCACGGAGTTAGCCGGAGCTTCCTCTGGTGGTACCGTCAGCCAGCCGGATTTATCATCCAGCCGGGTTTCTTCCCACCTGACAGAGCTTTACAACCCGAAGGCCTTCATCGCTCACACGGCGTTGCTGCGTCAGGCTTTCGCCCATTGCGCAATATTCCCTACTGCTGCCTCCCGTAGGAGTCTGGGCCGTATCTCAGTCCCAATGTGGCCGGTCACCCTCTCAGGCCGGCTACCCATCGTAGCCTTGGTGGGCCGTTACCCCGCCAACTAGCTAATAGGTCGCGAGCTCATCTCAAAGCGATAGCGTTTCGCACGCCATCTTTATCCATCAGCCGATGCCGGCCGATGGACACATGCGGTATTAGCCCTCCGTTAGGAAGGTTATCCCCCACTTCGAGGCAGATTACTCACGTGTTACGCACCCGTTCGCCACTTTACTCACTTCCCGAAGGAAGCTTTCTCGTTCGACTTGCATGTATGAAGCACGCCGCCAGCGTTCGTCCTGAGCCAGGATCAAACTCTCCGTTGGCATTCTTTTGTTACGTTCGGAATTCTCTTCGAGTAAAGGTCTCGTTACGAAACCCGGTACGACGTGGTTTCGCACAGCACGCACACCATTATTGTCAAAGATCAGATTCGACTTTAGTCGAGAATACGTAAAATATATTGTCCTGTGTAACCTGTCAAGATTTATTTAACATTTTCAATTGACAGGAGCGCCCCCGCTGCCTCTCGCAACCCTGACACCATTCCAACACCCTTCAACAGGGGGCAAATTTCAGTATAATGAACAAATCCCTTTCTGTCAATATCACCACCCCACCCTTATCCCCTCCGAAAAACCAGTTTTTTCTTGCATTCTCACTTCACTTTTTTATACTCGGAGGGTGATTACAGACAACGCCGGCGCAGACAAATTGTTCCAGCGGCCGCCGAGGTCAGGCCCATGAGCAGATTCTACCCGATCATCGATTTAGCGGTCTCCGGCCCCAAGGGAGCCGGGATCGCCGGCGCCCTGGCACGAGCCGGTTGCGACCTCGTGCAGGTGCGGGCCAAGTCTGCAACATCGTCTGAGCTCTTTACGTTTGCTCAAGCGGTGCGCGACAGCGTGGGTCCCGGCTGCCGGGTGATAGTGAACGACCGGCTGGACGTGGCGCTGGCGGTCGAGGCGGCCGGCGTGCACCTGGGCGAAGAGGACCTGCCGGTGGAAGCGGCACGCCGGATCGCCCCGGCCGGATTCATCATCGGGGCCACAGTCCGCGACCCCCTCGCGGCGCGCCGGGCCGCCCAGGCCGGCGCCGACTACCTGGGCTCGGGTGCGGTGTTCGGTACCGGGCACAAAAGCGACACCCGGCTGATCGGCCTGGACGGCCTGGCCGCGGTGGCGGCCGCAGTCGACATCCCGGTCTACGCGATCGCCGGAATCACCCTCGAAAACTGCGCCCGGACAGTCCGGGCCGGGGCCTATGGCGCGGCCGGAATCAGCGCGATCGCCAATTCGGCTGACCCGGCCGCCAGTTTCACCCGCCTCGACCGGGCGCTCCGGGAAGCGGCTTCAGGCTGAACGATCGAAAACCCAAATAACCTGCACCGGATATCGGTGTACACAGCAGAACCAGTCACGGAGGAAGAGGTAAGATGGCTATTTCGAAAGTATGGATCGAAGAGGGTTGCACGCTTTGCGGACTGTGCGAGGACGAATGTCCCGCGGTTTTCGAGCTGGGCGCTGATTCAGCAGTGGTTAAGGAGGACGCCGACCTGGCTGGGAACGAGGACTGTATCGTCGACGCCGTGGAAAGCTGCCCGGTGCAGGTGATCCACTGTGAGGAAGAATGAACTGAAAGGTCCGGAGCCGAGTACTCCAGGCGGGTGACCGGACTTTCTAATCTTCCGATGTAAGGATTATCAGTTTCCGAGGACTCATGGACTTGGAATCAAAAGGCAAAGAGCGATCTCCCCGTCCCCTGGTGATCTACGCCCACTCCGACAGTTTCGACCGGCTCTACCAGGTGGCCTCGATCGCCCTGACCGCAGCCGTGAGCGGCAGGCCGGTGGTGATAGTGCTGTTCTTCTGGGCCCTGCGCGCGGTGGTGAAAGGAAAGATGGACGAGCCGGTTTTCAGCGCTGCCTCCGCGGAGGCAGCCGAGGTTGCCAGCCGGAAAATCTCCACCAGCAACAGCCCGCCGCCCTCGCAGATGTTCTCCATGGCCCGTGAAACCGGCCGGGTCAGGCTTTTCGCCTGCAGCGCCTCGATGCAGTACATGGGCCTCACCCTAGAGGAAACCAAAGCCGCCGTGGACGAAGTGGTGGGGCTCTCCACTATCCTCAGGCTGGCAGCCGACTCCCCGGACTCGCTCTACATCTGATCCCCGGCCGTCGCCCCGGAATCCACTCCCCTACTTCAGGCACAGGACCATCAGGGTCAACTGCCCGGCCAGGCCGGCAATGACCGGGATGGTGAGGTTGTCGTCGATCTTCGAAATGGCCAGCTCGACAGCGGAGGCCGAAACCGCCATCACCAGCACCAGGGGCCAGAGCGTATGGCCGAAAGCCGATTCGATCCCAGCCCAGCTGCTGATCGCTGCCTGCCACCAGAGCGGACCGTGGTCGGCGGCGCGCAGGAACAGATAGCCCACTCCCAGGTTCACCCCCAGTGCCGCCAGCGAACCCTCGACTGACTTCTTCCCGCCGAAAACCGAGGGCTTCCACCTGCCCCAGCGCATGCCCACCAGCGCCGCGGTCAGGTCGCCGAAAACGGCCATCAGGATCGCGGCCACCGCGATTTCGGTATCGAACACCGCCAGAGAAACCAGCACTCCCAGCAGAAAGAAAAGTTCGGCGCCCGGGCTGTCGGCTTCCCGGCCGCGGCGAAAATTGTAGAGATGCCTGAGCAAGGGGATTTCCACCTTAAGCTGCAGGCGGACGTATTCGAGGATTATCAGCACGGCCAGCATCCCGGCCAGAACCAACAGCCCCGCCCGCTCGCTCACCTGCACGGCGAAGAAAAAGTAAACCGCCACCCAGCCCAGGGCCAGGA
>JAZDIG010000284.1:0-4045 GCA_043805105.1 Candidatus Glassiibacteriota bacterium
GCGCAGGCCGGCCCGGCCAAGCAGAATTACCCGCTGGCATATACCATGAACGACATCGAAGGCAAGCCGGTCGATCTGGCCGGCTACCGCGGCCGGGTCATCCTGCTGGTCAACACCGCCAGCAAGTGCGGTCTAACCCCCCAGTACGCGCCACTGCAGGCCCTTTATTCCAAATACAAGGCGCGGGGCTTCACCATTCTGGCGTTCCCGGCCAACAATTTCGGCAAGCAGGAGCCGGGCACCGATGGCCAGATCAAGGAATTCTGCTCCACCAATTACAGTGTCACCTTCCCGCTCTTTTCCAAGGTTTCGGTCAAGGGCGATGACATCTGCCAGCTCTACAGCTACCTGACTTCGGAACAGACCAACCCCGGATTCTCCGGTGAGATCCCCTGGAACTTCACCAAATTCCTGGTGAACCGGGAGGGTAAGGTCGTGGCCCGGTTCGAACCGAAAACCACGCCGGAAAGCGATGAAGTGGTGGGCGCCATCGAGCTGGAGCTGGAGAAGAAGTGATCTTGAAACCGATTCACTCCCTCGTGAGGTGCCTTTGCCCGCAGATTGCGCCCCTGGGCAGGCTGAGGCCGGTGGGGCTGTCCCAGCCCGCAAGAACTTCGTACTGACCACGGTCTTTTTCCTGGCGGCCTCCCTCCTGTTCGTGGGGAGGCCGCCTCTGTTCGACCCGGACGAGGGTTATTACCCGGCAGCCGCAGTAGAAATGGCTGAACGGGGCAACTGGTTCGACCCCGTATTCAACGGCCAGCCGCGCTGGGAAAAGCCGTTCGCCTTTTACTTCGCTGAATGCTTCTCCTTCCGCCTGGCCGGCAGAAGCGAATTCGCCGCCCGTCTGCCGAGCCTGGTGGCCGGGCTGGGCCTGGCCCTGACGACCCTCTGTATCGCCAGCCTGCTCTTCGGCCCTCGGGCCGGAGCCCTGGCCGGCACGTTCGCCGCCACCGCCCTGCAGCCGGTGGTGTATTCCCGGGCGGCGGTGCCGGACATGTTCCTGGCCCTGTTCGTCACCCTCTCGCTGTACGGCTTTCTGCGCGGCCGGGCCGCTCTCGATGAAAGCGGACCGGCAAGTGGAAGATGGCTCTTATTCAGTTATGCCGCCGCCGGCCTGGCTTTTCTATCCAAAGGGCCGCTGGGAGTGATTCTGCCGGCTATCGCCGCCGGCGGTTACCTCGCCGTTTCCGGCGACTGGCGGCGGCTGGCTCGACTGAAACTCTTCTCCGGTACGCTTCTTTTTTTGGCGGTCGCCGCCCCCTGGTACGTCTACATGTACGCCGTGCACGGCGGCTCTTTCCTCGATGAGCATTTCCTCCAGCGAAATGTCGAACGCTACTTCACCGACAGATGGCAGCATCCCGGCCCGCTTTACTATTATCTGCCGGTGCTCCTGGCCGGAGCCTTCCCCTGGACCATACTCGTGGCGGCCGGGGTCGTATCCGCGGTCAGAAAAATATTCAGCGGGGCCGACCTCCGGCAGGGAGCTTTCCCCCGGCCGCTGACGTTGGTGCTCTCGTGGCTGTTGGGTATGCTGCTTTTTTTCAGTTTCAGCCGTTCCAAGCTGCCCAACTACGTCCTGCCGCTCTACCCCGCGGTCCTGGCCCTCGCCGGCTGGTACGCTCAAAGGCTGGCCGAGGAAGGCCGGAGGTCCGCTGGAGCGCTGGTGGTCTGGTCCACCGCAGGGCTGGCCGGGTTATTGATCGCTGTCGGCGCCGGGCTGCTCTCCCGCAAGCTCGCCGTTCCAGCCGCGACGGCCTTGTTCTGGCTGTCTCCGGTGGGCCTGGTCCCGATCGCCGCAGTGTACTACCAGATGCGCGGCAACCTGAGACTCTGGAGCTATTTCTGCGGGGCGTCCATGGCGGTTTTTTTCTGCGTGGTCTCGGGAATCGCGATCGGCCGGATCGACAGGCTGCAGGCGGTGAAGAGTCTCTCTGCGGCAAGCGCCGAGGCTATCGGTCCCGGGGGAAAAATCGCCGTCTGGAGAGTCTGGAAGCCCTCGTTCCTCTTCTATTCCGGCCGGAAAATTGTGCGCTACGATCCCGAGCGCGACCCCTGGGGCGAGCAGTGGGAGGCCGGCGTGCGCTGGATTCTTACCCGCTCCGGCGACCTGGCTGAAATCCGGGCCAGAACCGGCAGAGACATCGCCAGTGTCAGGGAACAGGGGGGCCTGGTGCTGCTGCGGTTAGAGGAAACTGAACCCCTCGGCGGCAAAAGTGTATATTGAATATTGACTTATCCATCAAGTTTGCACATATTATCAATCCCCTGCGGCGGGTGATACCGCCGGGCTTGACAAGCTACTGACGAAGGGACCCGGGATGTTGTTCAGGAAGGAAAGAAGCCCGTATTTTTACGCCAGCCTCACCCTGGCGGTGCTGGTTCTGGTCGGCTGGCTGTTCGGCAGGCTGCTCGCCACCAGCGACAACCTCTACATGCGGATCCGGCTGCTGCAGGACGTGGTCAACGAAGTCTCGCAGCGCTACGTGGATGAGATCGCGACCGACCAGCTTTACCACCGGGCGGTCGAGGGCCTGCTGAAAGGGCTCGATCCCTATACCGAGCTGATCCCTGCCGAGGACTTCAAGCGGTTCCAGGAAATCCAGGTCAAGAGCGAGTACGTGGGCACGGGCATGTCGATCGGCCGGACCGGCGGCCAGATCGTGGTGATGTCCACTTTCCCCGGGTCATCGGCCTATAAGCAGGGGATCCAGCCCGGCGACCTGATAATCAAGGTGGGGGACCAGCCGACTGCCGATTGGACCACCGAACAGGCTTCGCTACACCTGCTGGGCCCGGAAGGAAGCCAGGTCGCCCTCACTGTGGCGCGCCAGGGCGCCACCGAGCCGCTCGAATTCACCCTGACCCGCAAGCCGGTGGTCGTGCCGACCGTCACCCGCCATTTCATGCTGGAGGGCGGGGTCGGCTACGTGAGGCTGTCGAGCTTTACCGAAAAGTCGGCCGATGAGCTGCGCCGCAGCGTGGAAGATCTGCTCTCCAAGGGCATGAAATCGCTCATCCTCGACCTGCGTGACAACTCGGGCGGACTGACCGACTCGGCGATCGATATCTGCGAGCTCTTCATCGGCGGCAAAAAGCTCATCGTCGCTATCCGCGGCCGCCGGCCCGAGGACAGCGCGAGCTACTTCTCCAAAGGCGATGCGGTCTTTGCCGGACAGCCCCTGGCCGTGCTGATCAACGAATTCACCGCCTCCAGCAGCGAAATAGTCGCCGGCGCCCTGCAGGACCATGACCGGGCGGTGATCGTGGGCGAAAATTCCTACGGCAAGGGCCTGGTGCAGACCACCTTCCCCCTGAAATCCGGCGACGTGCTCAAGATCACCACCGCCCGCTACTATACCCCCAGCGGCCGCAACATCCAGCGCGAACATTTCCGGAGGATCGGCAACTATGACGAAGAAGAGAACGAAAAGCCGACCCAGACCACCTTCAAGACCGACATGGGCCGCGAAGTGCTGGGCGGAGGGGGAATCATGCCGGACGTGGCCGTGTACACCGACAGCGCTTCCTTCGACCCCTATATCGTGGAGCTGCTGCCGCATTCGTTCGACTTCGCGGTGGCCTACAAGAGCATGAATCCCGGTATCGACCACTCTTTCCGCGCCGATTCGAAAACTTTCGAAGCTTTCGTTAATTTCCTGAATAACAAGGGTTTCCAGGTCAACGATAAAAAGCTGCAGAAATACCGGAATTACATCACCGATCTCCTGCTCACCTACCGGATCGGGGAAGTCACCTGGGACGACAATTCCGCTTACCAGATGGTGGCCCAGGCCGACCCGCAGTTGACCCGCGCGGTCGAAGTGCTGGGCAGCAGTCCGGTGCAGAAGGAGATTCTCAGGAAAATCAGCGAGGAAACCAGGAAGTGAGCCAGAAGAAGCGGAACCCGGAGCAGTCGAATTCAGAGGAAAACGGTATGCTGGCCGCCACCGGTGAAAGCCTGTCGGATTTCTGGTGGAACATGGTCTATTTCGCCATCCTGACCGTCGCGATCGCTTTTATCGTGGTCAACAACGATTCC
>JAZDIG010000285.1:0-2565 GCA_043805105.1 Candidatus Glassiibacteriota bacterium
GAGGGCCTGCTCAAGGTGATGTCCCAGCAATAGCAGGCGCCTTTCACTGTCCGGAGGCCCGGCAATCTGTAAGCCCGTAGGGAGCCCTTCATCATTTATCCCATTCGGTAGACTTAGAGCTGGCCAGCCAAGGAAATTAAAGGGGCGGGTAAAGCGGCTTAAGGCCTCCCGGAACGGTATGAGAGATCCCTGAATTTCAACGGTGCTGACCCCGTGGGGAGGGGCGACTGCCGGGCCGCTGGGGGTGACCAGAACCTCGAACCCTCTTGAAAGATCCAACCACTCTTGCTGGAATTCCCTTTGCCTCTGTCGGGCTTTCAGATAGGTCAGGGCTTTTACCTCACGGCCGGGAAAAATACGTTCCCGAAAATTGTCGCCATAGAGATGGTCGTATTGGCGGTAGCGTTGGTGATAGGCTGAACCTTCAGCCTGCATGATCACCAGGGTCAGCTCAACCATCTCTGCGAGTCCCGGAGGTTCAAAATCGATCAGCTGGCAGCCCAGGTCTCTCAGGGTCTTAAGGGTTCCTTCAAAAGCATCCCGCACCGCAGGCTGCACCTTTTCGTAAAATTCACCCCTCGGCACACCTACCCGCGAGCCCCGCACGGTTTGATTCAGCAGATCCAGGAAATCGCGCTCAGTCTCCATGCCACCGGAATTTCTTAGACCGGCCAGAGCTACCGTGACATCTTTCACCCGCCGGGCCAGCGGGCCCACCGAATCCAGGGTCCAGCTCAGGGGAATGATTCCCTCCAGGCTGATGCTGCCCGTGGTAGGCTTGAGGCCCACAACGCCGCAAAGGGAGGCGGGGATGCGCACCGATCCCCCGGTGTCCGTTCCGATGCCGACCACTCCCAGGCCAGCGGCCACCGCGGCACCGGCGCCGCTACTGGAACTTCCAGGGTGCCAGCCAATCCGACGGGGATTCTGCACCAGCCCGAAAGGACCTTTCGGGTCAGGATCGCCGATAGCGAATTCATGGAGGTTCGTCTTCCCCATAATTATGCTTCCCGCCGCCCGCAGCCTTCGCACGACCCATGCATCGCTTTGATCCACCGGCGCTTCGAGCAGCACCCGGGATCCGGCCGTAATGCGTGTTCCTTGCACCCGGATCAAGTCTTTAACCGAGACCGGGACCCCCTGCAATAGCCCAAGGTCGATTCCGGCCCGGAAGAGGGCTTCAGCGGCCCTTGCCGCCTCCATAGCGGAATCGCGCATTAGAACTAGGTAGGCATTCAAAACCGGATTCCACCTCTCACACCGGTTCAGGTGGGCCTGGACAACTTCGACGGGTGAAAGCTCACCCCGGCGGTAAGACGGAGCTAAATCAAAAACACTTAGACTGCAAAGCTCATCCACTGCCATGAATTACCCCTCCCGGGAAGAAGCCGGTAATCGGTGTAACCGCTTCGACGCTGCTTCGATGGAAAATGACCCAATGGTTATCTGTAATACCCGCCCCACCCCTCGGCAGAATAACACGCGTCTTGACAATCTTTCCCTGGTTTTTAGCCCAGAAGATTTTTGCTCGAACGGTATCAAACGATACCGGACACCTTTTATACAGGGCGAGGGAGGCATGACTTGTCGTTTGCCTTTTTCTTTCCTTCATTATCTGACAAGACCTCGACATGAACCCATCCGGGTCCCGTTCTTAAAAAATAGCAAGAGTAAAGGCCTGCCCCCTACCTTGAAGGTTGCGAAAGCGCAATTGATTCGGTTCTAAACCAGGGGTTTTTCTCATCTCTGATGAGCATTCAGGGGATTCGGTCTCATTGATGTTTCTCGGGCGCCACCGGGGGATTTTCCAAACAGCAAAAGTTTACTTTGCACCAACGTACCGGTTCCCACCGGTTCCCCGTGTCATGCCTTAAGGTGTTTTTCGTTCCGCCTACGCCGCCAGCATATCATGCCTGCTCCCGCTCCGTTGCCAGACGTAGTCATACACCCGATTCGCGACTTCTTCGGTCTCCTCGTCGCTGAACGGTGGGCGCGGCAGTGCTCCCCAGAGAGTGTCGAGGATGAACACTTTGACCTCGGCTTGGGTGGCGGTGTTCTGCGTCCAGTCGTGCATGCGCCGGATCAACTCTCGCAGGGAAGCAAGCAGCGCCTTGCTTGCCCGCTTCAACCGCTCCCGATCGGCCTTGCTGATGTTTTGCTTGAAGAGGAGGTCGAACAGGGCCAGCTCGTCGTCGCTGAGCCCCTCTTCCGCAGCACGCCGTTGCTCGGCATCAAGACTGTTGGCGAGATCGACCAGTTTCGCGAATGTCTCTTCGACGGTCACGCGGTCCTTTTCTCTGTTGTAGTCCGCGATGATCTCCTGGTATTTTTTGTAGTAGTCCATCCGCATCGGGTTGCAACCGAGCATTTGCGCCAGCTTTTTCTCGACAACCTCTCGGATGTCCTGCAGGGCGGCATGTTTTCGCCGCTCCTTGGCCAGCATCCCATCCAGCAGCGCTTCCGCATCCACGCGTCCCTTGTCCTTTTCCGAGTCACGCTTCCATTCGACGAAGTGCTCCCACTTGCTCGTGATCGAGCCGTAACGGGCCTGATCACCGTTACTCA
>JAZDIG010000286.1:0-29913 GCA_043805105.1 Candidatus Glassiibacteriota bacterium
CCCTGCCTGGAGTTCTGCAGGTTGGCAGAAGCTACGACATCGATTTTTACGCGGATTTCAACAAGAACGGGACTTATAATGCTCCGCCGGTCGACCATGCCTGGCGTCTCATGGTATCCGCTGTTGACACGAGCCAGACACTGGAATTTATACACAATACTTCCTTTACGGACATTATGTACCCGGCCAACCCGGGACCTTTCGATCTGGTATTGAATTTCATCGGGATGACCCCGCACGTGGGCCAGAAGTTCGCCCTGCGAGTAGTGGACAGCCTGACCGGAATGTCGGTGGCGGATACGATGATTGCCGCGCTGGATTCGGCGAATTTCGAGATCGAATTCGAAGATGTACTGCAGAAGTCCCGCAGCTATTACGTCGATTTTTACGCGGATTTCAACAAGAACGGCGCCTACGATGCTCCGCCGGTCGACCATGCCTGGCGGCTGATGGTGCCCATGATCAGCGGGATTGTCAGGCTCTCCTTTACGCATAACACCACTTTTACGAATGTCATGTTTCCCTCCACGGCCGGGCCTTTCGACCTCACGGTGAATTTTATCGGGATGACCCTGCATCTGGGGAATAAATTCGAGCTCCGGGTGGTGGACAGCACAACCGGATACGTAGCTGGAATGACGACGATAAAAGCGGTCGCTTCAGCGGATTTCCAGGTTATGCTGCCGATGATACTGCAAGCCGGGAGAAGTTATAACGTCGATTTCTATGCGGATTTTAACCGCAATGGCATGTACGACGCCCCGCCGGTGGACCATGCCTGGCGGATGATGGTTTCCTCGGCCTCCGCTGACACGACCCTCTCATTTACCCATAATGTCAATTTCACCGACATCATGTACCCCATGCCGGTTTGCGGCTGTGATCTGAACCAGGATGGAATGGTGGGCATGGACGATATCGTCGAATGGGCATTGGAACACATGGAGAGCCTGGGGTACGTCGAGCCGTGCCTGGATCGGAACGGCGATGGCATGGTGAAGATCAACGATGCAATTGCGCTGCTTATCGATATCCGTATGGGCACCTGCCCGGAGATGATGGGACCGATGCTGGCCGGGGCCCAAAGTGGGCGCACCGGCAGCCGGAAGGTCGAAAGCCTCTCGCGGGAACAGATCGAATTCCTGGAAAATCTGATGGTTCAGTTGAACCTGACCCCCGAGGAGCAGGCCGCCTACCTGCTGGCGATCCACGGGGACGCCGGCAAGTCCGCTCTGCCCAAGGCCTTTGCCCTGGCCCAGAATTGGCCTAACCCGTTCAATCCATCGACCACGATCAGCTACAGCGTGCCCGAGGGCAATGCGGAAAAGGTGACTCTGAGGGTGTACGACCTCCGCGGCAAGCTGGTCAAAACCCTGGTGGACCAGGTCCGCGAGGCCGGCGCCTACAGCGTGTACTGGGATGGAACAGACGAGTCGGGCCGGCAGACAGCCAGCGGAGTCTACTTTTACCGCCTGTCGGCGGGCAGCTTCACGCAGACTCGCAAGATGGTTTTACTCAAGTAAGTCTCAGCAAACAGGCAAGCCGGACACGAGCCGGGCCGATAGACAGATCCGATTTACTCATATCGAGTGATCTGCTGGAAGCCCGGCTTTTTTATAGCCGGTGTTCAGTTCGAGCGGGTGGCGGGTTTCTCCCGCTTCGGCTTTAGATCACCGGCCCGGGCTCGACCGGATCGATAAAGGTCCTGAACCAGAGCTCGATCAGGCTGGCCGAATGAAGCAGGCGCGCCCGGTCGAAATCGAACAAGTTATCGGTAGCGGAGGCCAGGTTGCGCCTGAACAACTTTTCCAGGGCCGCACAGTCGAACACCCCGCGCTGCCTGGCCCGCGCGCCGAAAAGCGTTTCTTCCAGCATCTCCCGCACCGGCTCCCGGCGATACCAGCGGGCAAAGGGCGTGGGGAACCCTCGCTTGGGAAGCTGATACAGGATTTCAGGCAACCGGCCGCGCATGGCCTCCCTGGGCAGGGACTTGAGCCTGCCGCCGTGGAGTTTCACGCCCAGGGGCAGCCTCAGGGCCAGCTCCAGCATCCGGTTGTCGCACAGCGGAGTGCGGGCCTCGATCGAATGGGCCATCCCCACTTTGTCCTCCTGGATCAGCAGAGTGGGCAGGTAGGTCTTTAGATACCAGGCCATGAGCTTTTCGCCGGCTGAATAGTCCGTGCCGGAAAACATTCCGCGGATCGACTCCAATGGCTCGAAGCCATCGTTGAGGGCCAGGAAGTCCCGGCTCAGCAGCCCGCTCCGCCGCCGCCGGGGAATCATTATCGCCACCCCGTAGCCGATCTCCGGGAACACGAGCGGCCACAGGCTGTAATACAGAACCCGCGCCCATTCTGATTTCTCGAGGCTCAGGAAGAAACGGCCCAAGCCCGCCGGGTCCGATTGCAGGGTCTCGCGAAGCTGGGCCACCTTGAACAGCGGGTACCCGGCAAAAAGCTCATCGCCGCCGTGGCCGGTGAGGACCACTTTCACCCGGCGGCTGACCAGGCGGGAGACCATGAACTGGGGCAGAGCCCCGCTGCCCAGGGTCGGCTCATCCAGATGGTAAATCACCCGGCCGATCTGGTCCCGGTAGTCGGTCGGGGTAATCTCCACCTCGAACGGCTCGGCCCCGATCCCGGCCGCCACTGCGCGCGACCCGCTGCGCTCGTCGTAATACGAGGAGTCCGTGAAAGCGCCGGTGAACGTGATCATTTTTCCGGGCAGAAGTCCGGCGGCCGTGGTGGCGACGGTCCCCGAATCGAAGCCGCCGCTCAGGTAGGCCCCCACCGGCACATCGGCGATCAGATGCCGCTCGACCGCTTCCTGCAGGGTCTGGCTGTATTCTTCCCGGGCCTGGTCGAATCCGCCCCTCCAGTCGCGGGGAAAGGACAGCTCCCAGAACGCCCCCTGGCTCACTCCGGCCGGCGACCAGCGCAGCCAGCGGCCTGGAAGAAGCTTGTGCACGTTCCGGAAAAAAGTTTTTTCCCCGACTATGTTCTGGAAAGTCAGGTATTCGAATATGGCGTTCGGTTCCGGCTCGGGCCGGCCCAACAGAGGCAGAAGAGCCTTGATTTCGGAAGCGAAAGCCAGCTCCCCGCCGGCCCGGGCGTAGTAGAGCGGCTTTATCCCCAGCCGGTCCCGGGCCAGCAGCAGGCTCTGTTCGCGGCTGTCCCAGCAAGCGAAGGCGAACATGCCGTTAAGTTCGGCCAGTCCCCCGGTCCCGAATTCAGCCAGCCAGAACAGTAGAACTTCGGTGTCCGAGCTGGTGGTGAAACGGACCCCGCGGCCTGAGAGTTTTTCTTTCAGCTCGCGGAAATTGTAGATTTCGCCGTTGTAGATCAGTACGAACCGGCCATCGGGGGTTATCATGGGCTGATGGCCGCCGGCCGGGTCGATAATCGACAGCCGGCGCGTCCCCAGGCTGACCCGGCGGTCCCGGTAAAAACCCTCGTCGTCCGGGCCGCGGTGGGCGATCAGGGCTGTCAACCGCCGAAGCATTGCCTCATCGGCCCGGCCGAAGCCTTCCGTATATCCGACTATTCCGCACATTCTCGATTACCCGCTCCGAAGCAAAGTTTCGAAATGCTATTTCGATTTTATAAAGGGAACTCCAGTGGCAGCCGTTCCGCGGCCGGTCACGTATCCCCGCCGGGGGACTGGCTCCCGGGAAACTGAACAATATTTAACGAAACCAGTAATTTACGGAAGAGTCTTGACTGTAAGCGCCGGTTGTGCCGGCTCATTTCAGCAGCACCATTTTGCGGGTCCGGGTATAATCCCCGGCGGTGATGCGGTAGAAATAGGCGCCGCTTGCCAGTTTTCTTCCGGCTGAATCGGTGCCGTCCCAGAAGACTTTATAGCTGCCCGGCTCCCGTACTCCATCGACGAGAGTCGCGACCAGGCGACCCTTGAGGTCGTACACTCTCAGCTTGACCGGCAGGGCCGGTCCTTGGGCGACATCGTAGGCTATCGTGGTGCCTGGATTGAACGGGTTGGGCTGGTTCTGGTAAAGCTGGTGCTTTGCCGGCAGACTCGGTTTGCCGACAGCGTCGTAGATCGCCAGCCGGAGCGCCTCTTCTTGCTCCGGGGGGAGAGCCATCAGGGTCAGCATTTTTTCCAGATACCGGATGTCCTCCTCGGTGAGAGCCAAGGCTTCCGCCTTTTTCCCGGCAATGTCCTCGGCGGCCAGGCTCGTGGAGGCCGCGGAGCAATCGCCACGGCGCACGTCCGTCAACAGCGAGACTGCATCTATGATGCTGAAGCGGCCGTCGTGATTCCGGTCCAGGCGGGGGTCGCCGGGATCGTCACGGGCGATCAGCAGGAAGACGATCACGTCGTTCGGGCCCACGCTGCCGTCCCCGGAGAAATCGCAGTCCCCGCCCGCCTGGATCGGCGTTTCCTCTCCGGTCAGCACTACCGGGCCGAGCAGGGTGAAACGGTCGTTTTCGTAGCCATTGATGTCGGTGGCGGTCACCGCGTAATAATAGCTGTGGCCGCTCTCGACCAGGATGTCCTCGAAACGGGTGGCGGCCGAACCGTGGACCGAGGCATAGGGTGTCAGGCCGGCCAGGCTGGAAAACGCTTCTGTCCTCCGGTAGATATTGAAATGGCTGAAATTGTGGTTGATGTCGTCGAACTTCCAGCGCAGGATGACCTGGTGCCTGTGCAGATCGGCGCTCAGGCTGTTGACCGGGAGCACCGGAGCCAGCGTCCGCCTGAAAACTCCGGAGCCATCGGTGCCGAAATAGAGAAGCGAATGGTCGGCGGAGAGGGCCATCGTGTTGGTCACGTTGTTGCCGTTGGTGCCGGCGGTGAGGTTGGTCAGGCCGTCATTGTAAGTCTGCCAGCCGGCCCCGCCGTCCAGGCTGATAAACACGCCGTTGCGCTGAGTGGCGAGGTAGAGTCGCCGGGGGTCGAACTGGTCGACGATGATCTTATAGAACTCCTGGTTCAGGTCCAGGCCCTCGGTGATAGCGAACCAGTGCGCTCCGCCGTCCGTCGATTTCATCACCGTCCCGTGAAAGCCGTCCTGGCCCGTACCCTCGTTCTCTCCGTTCTTCGAGCAGGCGTACATTACGTCCGCGTCATCCGGATCGAAATCTATCGAGAAGACCCACTGTTCGGCTGGCCAACCAGCGTCCCACAGCTCCCAGTGCCCGCCGAAATCGAGCGAGCGGTTGATCCCGTTATAGGTCCCGGCGTAGACCGTTTCCGGTTCGCCCGGCCGCGACACCAGGTAGAATACGCCGTCGTTGGTCCAGCCTATGTTGCTTTCCCGCCAACTGTCGCCCCCGTCCAGGCTCTTATAAATCCCCTGCGGGAAAGTGCCCAGTAGGAGCCTCGAATCGTCCGTGGGGTGAATCAGCAGGGAGGTGTACTGGTACAAGGGACGGTTGCTCCATATCGGCCAGATCACCCCGAAGTTGCCGAAACTGTTGAGCGCCTGCCAGGCGCTGCCTTCCAGGCTGTAGAGGCCGTATCCCCGGGAACCGGCGTAGAGCGTGCCGCCGGCGCTGAAATGCAGGGTTTTGATGTCGGTCGTGGGTAATCCCTGGTTCACCGCGCTCCAGGACTGGCCGCCATCGGCGGTTACGAAAACCCCTTCCTCAGCGGAAACGTAAACCAGGTCCGGCTTCACCGGATCTACCGCAATGGAAGTTATCGACTTGTCCGCCATCACCCGGCCCTGGCCGTTGACCGGGTACCAGGTGTCCGCCCCGTTGGTGGAACGGTAGATCCCTTTGCGGTAGACGCCCAAATAGAGAATCGAAGGCTCATTGCGGCATAATGCCAATGCGTAGTAACCCTGTCTGAGCGGGTCATCCACCTTGAAGCTGACCATCCCGAAATTCTTTTCCTGCCAGGTGGCTCCGCCGTCCTCGGACTTGAAAATCCCGCCGGGGTAACCGCCGGCGTAGATGACCGGGGAGTTGGCGGGGTCCTTCAGCAACTGGGCGAAGAAGACGCGGGTCGTTACTTTCTGCTGGGGGTCCCAGGCAATCGAATGGTCGCTTCCGAGCGTACCGGTGAATAAACCGGCTCCGAGCGTATAGGCGTAAATCACGCTGCCCGACACGGCGATTCCGGCCAGGGTGCGATAGGGCGGACCCTGGCTTTCCAGCCAGCTTGTTCCGCCGTTGGTGGTGTAATAGACTCCGTTTCCGGCGCAGGCGTAAATCACCGAGGAGCTGTTGTCGTGGAAGACCACGCTTTTGACCGGCCCGCTCTGGCGGCCGAGCACTCCGCGGTTGATGTTCTCCCAGCTCTGCCCGCCGTCCCGGCTGCGGTAGATTCCGTTGACCAGATCAGGGTCCAGCTCGGCGGACTCGACCGTTTCGAACCTGACGTCCGAACCGCCGATCAGGTAGAGCGTGCCGGAATCGTTCGGGTCGATATAGAGCTGGGTGAATCCGGACTCCGGCAGGCCGCTCGGCGCTGCGGAAATCTCGCTCCAGGCTACGCCGCGGTTCACCGATTTGTACACGCCCCTTTCGTGGATCACGGCATACAGGATGGAAGGGGCGCGGCTGTCGACTGTCAGGCTGAGGACCAGCCTGGGCAGGCTGCCGGATATATCGCTCGCCGCGCCTCGTTCGATCAGGAAGAGGCCGCCGAACTGCCCGATCCCGGTGCTTTTCATGGCCGAAACGTACAGCCTGCCGCTGTCGGTCGGGTCGACCGTCACGCTCATCAGCCGGCGGAATCCCGGCCCCGCGTCGAAAAATTCGCTCCAGCTCGAGCCGCCGTCCCCGGTCCGGTACAGCACCGGCCGGGTGCGGTCGGCCAGGTAAAGCACTTGCGGGTTCCGGGGGTCCGGGGCGAAGCCGGCGGCGCTGAATGTTTCTTCCGCCGACAGCTTTTCCCAGCTCGCGCCGAAATCGGCGGTCCGGTAGGTCCCGCCGCCCCACACCCCGGCGAATGCTACCGGGGAGCCGTTCCCGGCCACGGCGAAAGAGTGGATGTTGGTGAAGTTGAAATAAGCGTTGGCCCGCTCCCAGGACTGCCCCCGGTCGGAACTTTTCCAGACCATGCCGCCGTTTTCACCGGTGGAAGCGGCGAAGACGTTGGTGGGATTAGTTGGATCGATCGCCACCGAGGTGACTGCTTCGGCGGGATCGACCACCAGCGCGGGAAACCAACTCCCCCCGCCATCGTAGGAGGCCATGACCTTGGCCTTGGTTTCGAACGGCTTTTTCGAATAACCCGAATAAATCACGTCCGGGTTGCCCGGCTCCACCGCCAGGGAATAGGTATAATCCACTTCGGAAAGGTTGAGGAATTCCCATTCCCAGTACCCCGGCATCTGCCGGCCCTTGAAGAGTCCGAAACCGTTGTTGGCGCCGTATAGTATGCTTTCATCCTGCGGCTGGCCGACAGCGTACACCGAACAGAAGTTGAAATTCCCGCCCTCGTACGGGTGATTCATCAGGTTCCAGGTATTTCCCCGGTCGCTGCTGCGGTGGATGTAGGGCACGTCGGAGATGAACCAGACTTTTGCCGGGTCGACCGGGTCCACCTTGAGCTCGTCCCCCCAGGGATGCACGATGCCGCCGGTGTTCAGCCTGATCCAGCTCTCCCCGTAGTCCTCTGACCTGAAAGTGCCCTCGCCGTTTACCGAGGCCGCGTACACGACTGCCGGATTTTGCGGATCGGTGGTTAACAGGCTCACGCTGGTGCTCAGGATCCCGTTGTTCCTGACAGCCCAGGTCCGGCCGCCGTCCTCGGAGTAGCCGATTCCGCCGGAGCGCAGGGGGAGATAGAGGATGTTCGGGTTCTGGGGGTGGATCGCAATCGACCTGAAATCCACGGCTGTCATTTCCGCGCGCTGCGGCTCGATGTTGGTGAAACTTTTACCGCCATCGGCTGTTACCAGGAGATTGCTGCCCGCCGCCATGTACACTCTTCCATCCGCGGAGGCGCTGATCACCCTGACCTGGGTGGCGTCGTGCGGAACCTCCAGCCGCACCGGCTGCCAGCTCGCCCCGCCGTCCGTGCTTTTGAAAGCGTACGGCTGCTGGATCATGTCGTTGTAAAGAGGGCCCTCTGTGATCCAGATTTCGTCCGGGGAATACGGATTGGCGAATATGCTCCAGATGAATCTGTCCTCGATTGTCCCGTAGCTCACTTCGCGCCAGCTCAGTCCGAGATTTTCGGAAAGAAAAACCTTGCCCTTGTGCCAGGCGGTCAGGTCCTGGTCGTTAATCCCGGCGAAGATTTTCCCCCGGCCATTGAGGCCGATTACCTCCACGATCGCGTGTTCCGGGAGCCCGAGCCCGGCGCCGATATTCGCCCAGGTTTCGCCGCCATCGGTGGACATGTAGATCGTTCCGCTCATCCCTGCACATGGTTCCCGGTAATGCACCCCGGTCCCGACGTAGAACCGGTTATCCACCGGGTCCTGCGCAATAATCCTGGCGAAACGGTTACAGTCTTCGATTCCCGGGAACACGCTTCGCCAGCTTAGGCCCCCGTCTTCGCTCTTCAAGAGGTCGTTGTGCGAGGAACAGTAAAGAGTAGCACTTCCGCCGTGATCGAGGATCAGTTGCTGCAGCTTCTCGTTGGCCAGGTTGTCGAATGTCAGGAGCCGCCAGGTGTCCCCTCCATCCGTGGACTTGAAGATGCCGTCCCGCGGCCCCGCCGCGTACAGAGTCCGGGGGTCCGCCGGATCGATCTGGATGGTGCTGATGAACCCGCCGGTGGGGCCGTTGGTCTGAACCCAGCCGGGAGAACTGAACGCCGCGATGTTGTTCCCGTAGTAATGAGTCTGGGAAGACAGGTTCGAGATGGGGAGCGAGAGGCTCGAGATAAGGAAGAAGACGCTTGCCGGTCTCATCATATTTCCGCCGCTGTGTCCGCTTGACTCTGATCGATTGATTTAATTATACCAGACTGTGAAATTTCTTTCAATGATGTCATAGCGAGAGCCCTGCTCCGGTAAGGACTGTCGTTTCTCGAACGGTTCGGGAAGCTGGTCGGGCCGGTGCGAAAATAACTTCCTTTACCGGGGCCGGGAGCTATATTTTATCGTATTTGGTACCCGATTGGATTGACAGCCGGTCGCTTTTTCAGCCGGAACAGCGGATTACTTCAGTTCGTAAAGGAAAGGAGCCGGTCAGTAAAGGAAAGGAGCCGGTCACATGATCAGTCGAGCCATAAATAACCTGATTGGAAGCAGAATATTGCCAGGATGGAAATCGGCTGCGGCGGCCTCCCTCCTGGCGGCTCTCGCGGCTGGTTGCGGACGGCCGGCGAAAGCTCCCGCCGAACCTGCTGGCGGCCAGACACTCGAACAGACGGCGCCGGCTTTCGATTATGTCGTGCTGGACACCGCTTTCGGCCACCGGGAAGTAGCGGACATAGACGGCGACGGCCTGAACGACATCGTTCTGGCAAGTAACCCGGACGATGCCGGATTCATCGCCTGGTATCACTATCCCGGCTGGGAAAGAAGCCTCCTGGCCGACATCACCGGCTACGAGGACTTCAAGGCCTACCGCGCCTGCGACATGGAGGTCTGCGATATCGACAATGACGGCGATCCCGACATTATCGGCCGGGTGGGCGTGCCGGATTCGGACCACGGCGGGGTAATGGTCTGGTGGAGAAACCCGCGTCCGGACGGAGACCCATTCGGCGCCTGGGAGCGGATCGACATCGGGTCCAATGAATACACCAAGGAGATCCATGCCGCGGATTTCGACCGGGACGGCAAAGTGGACGTAATGTCGCGGGAGAACGCAAAGGTCCAGATCTGGTTCCAGGACAATCCCCGTTCCTGGACAAATGTGGAGATGGAGGTTCATCACCACGAGGGCGGGGACGTGGGCGACCTGGACAGCGACGGCGACCCGGACATAGTGTTGAACGGTTTCTGGCTCGAAACTCCGGACAGCGCCCGCACCGGCAAATACCTCGAACACGATATCGATTCCAGGTGGTGGAGCCAGAACGAGCAGACGTGGATGGACAATAACTGCAAAGTGCTGGTAGCGGACGTGGACCGGGACGGCCGGCTCGACGTACTGCTATCCCAGTCTGAAAAGCCGGGCTATCCTGTGTCGTTGTACCGAGCCGAGGACCCGGCGGCTGGGCCGTGGCGGGAACAGGTGGTGGCCGAGGGGTTGGATTACGTGCACAACCTGCAGGCCGCCGACTTCGACCTCGACGGAGACCTCGACCTGTTCGCCGGCGAAATGACCAAGGGCGACGATCCCGACCAGGTGGTGGTGTTTCTGAACGATGGCACCTCGCTGAGCTGGCGGAAAATCGTGCTGGCGGCTACCGGCTGCTACAGCGGGATAGTGGGGGATGTCGACACGGACGGCGATATGGACATCCTCGGCCTGCACAACTTCGATCACGGCCCGCTGGAACTCTGGATCAACCGCACCCGCAGCCAAGGCGATCTGAGTCTGGCGCGCTGGCGCTACATCCGGGTCGACAGCACCCGCGCCAAATGGGGCGATTGGGACAAGCCGGAGTGGTCCAAGTATTTCGGCCTGGCCGCCGGCGATCTGACCCATGACGGCCGGCCGGACATAGTGAGCGGGAGGTATTTTTACCGCAACCCGGGAGGCACCCTGACCAAGGGCTGGCAACGGGTCGATTTCGGGCTGAACGTGGATGCGATGCTGTTCGTGGACGTGGATGATGACCAGTTCGGCGACGTCATCGCCCAGGCCTGCCCGGCCATATACTGGCTGGAAACCCAGGACAGCCTGGGCAGCCGCTGGACCGCCCGCCGGATCGCTGACCAACCTCCCACCGACCACGGCAACGGCCAGGGCTACCAGGTCAGCCAACTCGTTCCGGGCGGAAAGCCGGAGATTCTGCTCGAAGGGGGAGACGGCATCTCCTTCCTCGAGATACCGGAAAGCCCCGGAGCCGGCGAATGGCCGCGGCACCTGATCGTCCCGGACAGCTACGGCATGTGCGCCTCGGATTTCGACGGCGATGGGCTGCTGGACGTGGCCGGGTTCGAGGTGCTGGAGGAAGAAGTCAGGCCGGTAACCTGGTGGAAAAACCCCGGCCGGACCGATGCGGGCGGATGGCTGAAAAACGAAGTGGGCCGCACGGATGGTCCATACCCGGACCGGATCCTTTCGGCGGACCTTAACGGGGGCGGCCTGCCGGACATCGTGGTCACCGAGGAGAGCCAGAAGCTTGCGCCGGAGTGGAAAACCTACTGGTTCGAGCACCCGGCGGACCCGGCCGGCCCGTGGCCGCGGCACACGATCGCAGTCCAGTACACCACCAATGCGTTGGACCTGGCCGACATGGATTCCGACGGCGATATCGATGTGATCACCGGCGAGCACCGGGGGCCGAAAAGGCTCGTGATCTGGGAAAACAACGGAAATGGCGGATTCAGTCCCCACCTGGTGGACCGGGGCAGGGAAAACCACCTGGGGGCGCGGGTTTTCGACCTGGACGGCGATGGCGACCTGGATATAGTCGGTATCTGCTGGGACAGCTACCAGTTGTTGCACCTCTGGCGCAACGATGCGATCAAGTGAGCGGGGGAGTTGTAAATCGTCAATTTGAGAAAAATCCATGTATTTGCGGTTCGCGAACCGCCACTGCGCTGATTGCATATTCCGGTACTGGAGCGGCCCGGACTTGACCCTCCTAGTACCCGGCAGGCAGTTATAAGCGAAACAGGACTGCGGGAAAGACTATGGCAAACCAGGAGCTTTCGGATTTAAGCTGCAGGGTATGCGGCTCTGCGGCTATTGTCTATCTTTGTGATACGTACAACGAGTACAGCAAATCCACAATTTTGCAGCATTACAGATGTATCGCCTGTGGGTCGGTATTTGTGGGCAACCGTATTGACAGTGAAGAACTGGGCGTCGCCTATGCCGCTCAGTATTCAGAGACGTACTATGATGAGATCGAAAGTGTGAATAAAAAGAAAATGGCCGTTGCCATCGGCCATCTAGGAGACCTGATTTCTCCGGATGACAGCCTCATCGATATTGGAACCGGTGATGGACTGTTTGTCGAATTGATACACCGGGCCGGTTTTACCAATGTATCAGCGCATGAAATACCGGGGAGCAATTTGGTAAAAATCGAAAATATTGCTCGCCACCTATACCAGGATTTCGATTACGGCAGCATACCATCGAACAGTTTCGCGGCCGTGACTTTATTGGACGTTGTCGAACACGTCATTAATCCCCAATATCTGATTGAGGTGTGCCGTAGAATATTGAAATCAAACGGGGTGATCTATTTCCATACGCCGGTGGTGACCACGACCGACCGGATGATGCATTTTCTCCTGAGAATACCCATTGTTAAAAAATTCGGCATCATTTGGCAGAAAGGAAGAACATCAATATTCCATTTGGAGAATTATACTCCGGAATCACTTAAAATTCTGCTGGAGAGGGCAGGATTCAGCGATATCAGGATCGAGGTAAAAAATGAGCTGTCATGGCCCGTGACAAGATACATAAGAGTCTACCTTCTCGAAAAGCAGGGTCTTCCAGGTTTTCTCGCTCCATTGTTTCTTCCCGTGTTTTACCTATTATTAGCGACAGATCTATTCAATGCAAATAAAGCGATTGTCAGTGCGAGGAAAGCCTGAGGTCTCTTCCAGCCGGGTGTTCCCAATGACTGCTGTTTCGTTGCGGGCTGAGGCGGGAGATTCGCTCATGTTTCATTTCACAATAAAGACTGCTTCACCAGCCAGTCCGAAACAGTCCGCGAAATTTCATCCAGCAGAGTGCGGTTGCGAGGATGGATGTGGCTGCCCTCCAACCAGATCAATTCCTTCGGGCCGCGGGCGCAGAGGAACAGCTTCCGGGCCAGTTCGGCGGGAATCTTTTCGTCCTGGGAGCTGTTGACCATCAACAGGGGCCGAGGAGCGAGCCGGCCGATATAGGCCGCCGGCTCATAAGGGGAAGCCGCCGCGCCCAACAGGAAACTCGAAAGTTTCCTCAATGGCCGGAGCTTGATCCTTTTCCGCAGGTTCCAGTCGATAAGCCGTTCCAGGTCCGCCCCGCCGTAAACCAGAACCAGACCTTTCACCCGCTGGTCGAGAGCGGTAATCGCCGCGAAGGGAACCCCGAAACTGGCGCCCAGCACCGTGATCCGGCTGGTGTCCACTTCCGGCTTCGAACTGAGGTAGTCGAGCACGCCGAAAGACGTGCCGACCGTTTCCCGGGCGGCCTGGTCCAGGCGATAGAGCAGACCCGGCACTTCCAGGGCGCGGACTTTATAGGAGGGGATGTCCGGGTAATCCAGCGCGCAAAACACCGCCGGCCGGTCCAGGTTCGTCAGCCTCAGGGCCCGCGCCCCGGTGCGCTGCCCTCCGAAGATCAGAATCGCCGGCAGCGGCCGGGCGACTGTTTCCGGCAGCCGGAGACGGCCTCTGACGGTTCGGCCCAGATCGTCTTTCAGGCTGAATTCGAATTCCCGGCCGGCCGCCGAATCGGCGACGAGGCGCTCCTCGGCCCCGATCTGACGGCCCCGGCCGGCAACCAGGTCCGCTGTATGGTTTCTCCCCCGATACCAGGCCGCGACAATCAGCAGACTGGCGAGGAAAAAGGCGGCAACCACGGCAAGCCGGAGAATCCAGCGCAAGGACTTTCTGATCAGTTTACGTAATTCCATCCGATCATCCGGGCTTTATCCTGAGAGTAATTTCTTAAAAGTAAGGCTACAATTAACTATTCATCCTGAATGGTAGGTCAGGCAAGGCGGAAATAAAAAACCCCCGGATTTTTCAATCCGGGGGTCAACTCAAAAATTCAGGCTAAAGTTATCCCATTACTGGTACAACGTTTATAGACTGAAGGCCCTTCGGTCCCTCTACGATATCAAATTCAACTTGCTGATTCTCGTACAGAGTCTTGAACCCCTCTGAGTTGATGGCGGAATAGTGGACGAAGACATCGGCACCATTCTCCTGTTCAATAAAGCCGAATCCCTTGGATTCATTGAACCACTTCACTTTGCCCGTCGCCATTCTGAAACACTCCTCTGACAACACATGAATGATAGCTGGCCGCTTCGTTCAGGGTCGAACAGCGGCGGCCAAAAAAAAGCAGGGGAAGGCAAGCTTCCCCTGCCACGTTCGCAATATAGCAAGGTTCAATCTTTATTGCAAGGAAAAAATGAAGAAAGCCGCCCGGATTTCAATTATCCATAATTCCGCCGGGGTGACCCGCGACTTCGATTCAATCCCCTATGCATTCGATTTGCCGCAGGCAATTCCGGGCAGACTTGCACCTCTTCTCAGCCGATAGCTGTCCTGAAATGGTTTCCCGCACCGCTCAATCGGCAAGCGAGACTAACGTTTTTTCTCCCTGGGTGCGAAAGCTCACTTTATCTTCGCGCGCCAGCCAGCCGAGACCCTGGTAAACGAGAGAGGCTTTCATTTTGAGCAGTTTGGGAAGCTGTTCCACGTTCACTTCACCGCGTTGCTTCAAAACTTTCCATACATCCCCGGCCACGTGACCAATTTGTACTTTCATTTCCGGCTCCTTTCACTGAAACTTGCACGTGAGATTCATCTCAGCCGGGAATTCCCTTTCCCGGGTAAGGATTTCATTTCCGGAAAGTCCTGGTTGAATGTCAATCTCTATTAATTCTATCATAAAAACGTTCTTTTGGAAAGCCCGCAGCATAAAACTATCGCATTTCTCACTACTACCGGTCAAGCGGATGGACGCTATCCGTGGCGGCGGAATGGCCGCTCCAAGAACAGCGGACTTTCGCGAGGCCCCGCAATGAACCGGCCCGCGGCCTTCCGCAAAGCAGCCCACCGGTCCGGGAACCGCCACTTTCCCTTATTTTGCGGCCGGGCTGACCTTGAAGCTGAAGATATCGCCCCATTCGCCCACCGCGCCGCGGGAGTCCCTGGCCCTCACTTTCCAGTAATAAACCGTACCCGGGTTGAGGAAAGAGGCCGGAACCTGCCATTCACAGGCGGCGGAGCCGATATTACGCCAGAGGCTCATCGAGACCGGCCAGCGGCAGTCCGGTCTCAGGCTCACCAGCACCTGATAATCCGCCACCTTGTCTCCGCTGTCAGGATCGGCGGCCGGCTTCCATTTCAGGACCGGCGCCAGAGTCTCGGCGACTTTCCCATCGGCCGGGGAGAGGGCCACCCTGACTTTGCCCGGAGCGGTGTTGTCGGTCCGCTCGCGCCACTTGTGCGTGATCCGCACTTTTTGCGCTCCTTGAGTCCTGTCCCGGTATTTGATCGCGTTTTTCCCGCGGGAGAGGGCCGGCAGGCTGTGGGGAGAGACCTGCAGGTCGGTGATCAGGCGGAAGTCCTCCACCCCGGCCTGGGCCTTTCTTTCTCTCCGGCTGTTGCCGCTGACTGTAAAGCCCACTTCGTAGTTGTAGAGTGAGGCACTGCGCAGGATGTCACTGTCCAGATCGAGCTCGATCCGTTCCGGGCCGGAGCCCCAGCGATAGGTGTAGAGGTTGCCGTTGTCCCATTCCGGCTCGCCGAAAAACACGCTGGCGCTGGCGCCGGGGTCCTTGAGAAGCGTGCAGTAAAAATGTCCGCCCACGATCGGGTAGGGGCTCGCTACCGGGATCGCGAAGCGGGAGGGCCGGGTGTAGTTCTCGTCTTGCACTTCCGCGACGTGGATCGCCGGGGTTATCCCATCCCGCTGGGTGGTGGTGATGTTTTCGATCACTCTCAGGTAATCGCAGACGTCGGTGCGCTTGAGGTCGGGTTCCCACTCCAGGCGGCCATTGGCGTAGCGCTGAGGCACCAGCGGATTTTTATCCCTCGCCTCGTACTTGCCGAGTACCGGGTCCCACCAGCGCAGGAGTTTTTCACCGGGCTTGAGGGTATAGCTCATGGTGTAATTTTTCGCGATCTCATCGTCGTAACCGGTTTCGACATAGTTGTCCCTGGAGGTTACGATATAACGGACGAATTCCTCGTTGCGCTCCGGCGGATCGTCCTGGCGCACCCAGGGTTCGCGGGGATGGATCGTACGCTCGATCAGCCAGCCGTCTTTCTCCAGCTCGGCCAGGCTGGCGATCGTCCGGTTGTCCCGGCCCAGGTAGAAGACTTTAACGTTGCCGTCCAGCATGTGCCAGCCGCCGTTGTAATAGGCTTCGCTCACCGTGTGGCCCCAGATTTCCTGCACCCTGGCCTCGAGGCCGGCGGCAGTCCACATGGCCTTGAGCCAGGCCGCGGTATGGCCGCAGATCCCGTAGCCGTACCCGTTCATCGCCCGCACCGGATGAAGGCTGCTGTGGTCGGCCGGCGAGCGCTGGAACTTTTTCCAATGCACCCATTCCCAGATCGCCAGGGCTTTCTCTTCATCCGTGGTGCAGTCCTTGACGATTTCGGCCACCATGGAATGGATGTCGAACCAGTCGAATTTGCCGTTGACAGTCAGGCGCGGATCGACCAGCGGAGTTTCACCGATGTTCTCGATCGTTATCTCCACGTTTTCCGGATCGATTGTCCCGCCGACCTCGATGATGTATTCATCTTCCGGCCCGCTGATCTCCCGGGAATAGCTCTTTATTTCATCGGCCACCAAGGCGGAGATTGCGGACAGGCAGAAAAGGGCGGCGAGGATGAAGACCCTTTTCCAGAACGAACACTCGCTTACAGCCATGGCTTCCTCCTGGTTATATTTTATCGTGGACAACCGGATAAGATCGCCGCTGAGGACCGGCTCATCTTGGGCCTGCATAAAGAACTTCGGTTCAAAATGCTTTGTCGGACGATTATAATCCTGCATATTCCAAACGACAAGGAGGTCATTGTATGCCATTGGATTTTTGATATTTACGGCAGAGCCGGTTGAGATTAATTGGATTCGCGGCTCGAAAAATCACCGGCGGCGCTTATTGCAGCGTGAAGGGGGCATGCGAATAAGGCTCCGGTCCTGCCGGGAAAAATCCTTCTCCCTGAACCTCCGGGAAATTATATATCAGTCCACCGCTTTCCTGCCGGAATAGAACGCGCACCTGGAGGATTACATGCGAAAAATCTCCCTGATAATTCTGTTAGCGGTATTATCCGTCTCCGCCGGCAGGCTTGCCGCTGCGGACCCTGGCAAAATACCGGATTTTTATAAATCGAAAGTGGATGATTTAACGGAGGCGGTTCGCGCGGTCAGGAAGGGGCAGGTCAGGATCGAGGCATTCAGTCCGGGAGGCCGGGCGGTTTATTCGGTCAGTTACGGAGAGTCCCAGCCGTACCGGCGCACCGCAAACTTCGTGTCCGCGGCGCTGAGTCACCACCCGGAGGCTTTCGCCCGCCGGAACCCGGACAGCAAGCCTGTCCTGCTGGTAATTGCCGGCGTGCACGGCCAGGAGCTCGAAACCGTGGTCGGCGCCCTGAACCTGATCCGGGTCCTCGAAACCGGCCGGGATTATCGCGGCCGGGAATGGCCCGAGCTGGCCGAAAAAGCCTCCCGCTGCCGGCTGGTGATTATCCCCTGCTGCAACCCGGACGGCAGGGCCCGGGTCCCCCAAAACAGCTTTGTCGGCCTGCCTGCGGACACGATGACCTGGTACGGCCAGGGTACGCGTGCGGATGGCACCATGTACGGCTGGCCGGCGGTCAAGGAGTTCAATCCGATGGTGGAGGACGTGGGTTTCCTGGGCGGCTATTTCAACGACCAGGGCGTCAATATCCATTGCGATGACGTGTTTTCGCCAATGGCCGAGGAGACCCGGGCGGTGTTCCGCCTGGCGAAACTCGAAGCCCCGGACTGTATCGTGAACGTCCATTCCCATGAGCAGCGGGGCGAATTCCTGATTTCAGCCTGGGTGCCGGAGGCCATGAAACACAGGAACTACGAAATAGCCCAGCGCTACCTCCGGGTGATGAAAGAGGAGGGAGTTCCTCCCTGCAGCTTCTCCAGGACAATCGACGAGGCGCGGGCCGATCGGGCCATGGACCTCACCGAGGCCCTGTACCAGGGGTGCGGTGCCCTGGTCATGACCTTCGAGGGGCCGCACGGGTGCACAGGCGATTCAACTTACGCAATCGGCTACGATGGCATTCTGGATACGCATCTGATCATGTACCGCGAGCTGTTGCGTATCGGGCTGGAGCCCGGCGGGTTCCGCGGGAAAGAGGGCGTGCCGCGGGGCGACTGGCACGAATAGTCCCTGACCGGTCAACACCGGGGACCGGCCGATTGAGGTCGTTTGGAATGAAATGCGTAGCCATTATTCGAATGTCGAAACCGATGCGTTCGTGGTCAAGCCGAACCATATCCACGGAATCATTGTGTTGATCGATGACAAGGGGGGACCGGCCGGTCGCCCGGCGGGGTTGGGCGGATCAGTGATATCCGCCTTTATCCGTGTAATCCGTGATTCAGAATCACAGATGCCCAACCCGGCCCTCGTACCGTAAGGGCGGACCACGTGTTCGCCCGTTTCACACAACTGTCCGGGCGGGCGCAGCCCCCTATAAAATCGGGGCTCCCCTACGGGAGATATTCCGTGCAGGGATTTGCCCCTACGAGGATGTGCGATAATTTGTGATTAATCCGGACTGAATATGAAATGTAAACCTCTTGATACCTCGCATCTGGCATCGCGAGGCAGTTCATTTCCACAAATTTTAGCCTGATAGGGGGCGACCATGAACAAAATCAGATACTTCGGGATGGCTTTCGGCCTTATCCTGGGCGTAATTCTCTCCAGCGCCGCCCTGGCGGCCCAGCCCGCGCCCGCCGCTTACGTGATTTCATCCCGCACCCTGGAAGCCACGCTGGACCTGCCGACCATGAGCGTGGACGTGAAGCACCTGGAATCCGGAGTTACCTGGAGGATGAGCCGCAAGGGCGCGGCTGAATTCGTCTATGAACAGGATGGGAAAATCCAGGAAGTCTCCCTGGCGGACTCCAAAAAAAAGACGGTGACAGTCCTGGGCAAGGGGTCGCTGCTGGTGACCCTCGAGGATTTCCGCTTCGAATTGCTGATCGCGATCGATGAGGCGGCCGGGGAGCTGGTGTTCAAGCTCGCGCCCCTGGAGGAAGACCACAGTTTCACGATCAAGGGCGTAATCTACCCGCGGCCCTACGAGGTGCCGATCCGCTCCGACAGCTATTCGTTCTTCGGTATAAGCCAGGGCGTGCTGATCCCCGGCGACTGGAACCAGAAAGAAGACATGCTCAACCCGATCCAGCTCGATGACCAGGAGCGTTTCGACCGGTTCGGAGAGCTGATGAACCGGCCGACGCACTGGTGGGACTGTCAGGAATGGGACCAGGCCGGCCTGATTTTCTCGCTGCGCATGGCCTGTTTCGGCGCCTATCAGCCGGGATCGGGCTTCCTGGCTTATCTCGATGATGGCTGCCGGATGGACAATTTCATCCACGTCCGCCACACGCCCGGCGAACATACCGACTACAAGGTTTACTGGCGCCCCTCCATGGGCCGCTTCAGCTATCCCCGCATAATCCACTATTACTTCGAAAAGGACGCCGGCTATTCCCGTCTGATCCGGCATTACCGCCAGTACTACCAGAAGCTCGGCTACCTAAAGACCCTGGCCGAAAAGAACCGGGAAAATCCCAACGTCGAGCTGCTCAAGGGGGCGATAAACCTGCGTACCCAGATCAGCCGGAAAGACCACCGCACTTTCGCATTTGAAATTTACAATACTTTTCACGCGGTGGGGGAACAGGTGGAGGAGTTCAAGCGGGTGACCGGAGTCGACCGGGCCGCGCTCAGCTTTACCGGCTGGCAGCGCTTCGGCCACGACCAGGAATACCCGGACATCATCCCGCCCAACATGTACGCCGGGGGTCCGTTCGCCCTGGATTCCCTGGCCCGGAAAGTCAAGGCGATGGGCTACATATTCGGCCTGGCCACGGACAATTACTGCGACATCACCCTCGACTCGCCCTCCTTCCGCGAAGAAGTCACCCTCAAGGACAGCCAGGGCCGCTACGTCCGGCGCAGCACCTGGGGCGCCGGCGTGAATTCGCTGATCTGCCCGCGCTGGGCGTTCCGTTTCCTCAAGCGCAATTTCGAAGTGGGCCGGACGGATTATCCGGCGGTCAGGGGTCTTTTGGATACGGCCTTCCCGCAGTCCTACCTCCTGGGCAATTACGTCTGCAACTGGGAGTGCTACGATCCCCAACATCCGCTCACCCGCAATGAAAACCGCCAGGCGCTGGCGGAGATTTTCGAGTACTTCAGGACTAAAAAGATCATGCTCACCATCGAGCACCATAACGACTGGGTGGTGCCCTGGATAGTGAGCGCGCGGACGCGCTGGCCGCATGAAGTAGTTTACGGCCTGGACCGGGAGGGCCGGGCCGCGGGTGTGCCAGTGCCACTCTGGCAGCTCTGCTTCCACGATTGCACCTATGTGAGCGCCCCGGACAATCTCTACACCCTGCTTACCGGAGCGCCCGCCTCGCTGGGCCTGCCCGTGACTGAAAAAAACGAGCAGACCGAAAGAGCCATGTTCCTGGCGAAAGTTCACCGGGCAATCGGCTGGGACGACATGACCGACCACAAGTTCCTTTCGGCCGATTACAAGATCCAGGAATCCACGTTTTCTTCGGGCGCCAAGGTCTGGATCAACTACAACACCGGCGAGTACAAAATCAGCGGAGTGCCCGGCATACCCTCGGAAACCGGGCGCATGGAATTACGCAGAAGAGGTGAATAGAGGTACTTACGGACTGGAAACGAACGGTCGTCGAATCAGTCAACTGAGGGTACCACCATGAAATTTGCAGGTTGTGTGCTGCTTGCCGCAGTTCTGGGGCTGCTGTCCTGCGCCAGGGCGCCATCTTTCAATCTCGGCGCGGCCTCGAGCCTGACCCGGGTGTTTTTCGACCGGCCCGCGCAATTCGAGACTGCCGACACGGTCAGGATCTCGGCTGCAGGCGGGGAATACGAATCGTTTCAGCTCGTGGTCTACGGCCACCCGGACACCCTGCGGGCGGTGCAATGCAGCACCGCAGGCTTACGCAGCGGTTCGGCCTTCATCCCGCCGGCGGAAGTCACTTTCAACCCCGTGGGTTACATCCAGACCACGGTTGCCAGCCGTCAGTACGACAGCTCTCTGGGCTGGTGGCCCGACCCGCTGCTGGAAATGGACACGTTCGAGGTGGCCCCGGGCGAAGTCCAGCCGGTCTGGGTCACTGTCCACGTGCCGGCCGGAGCCCCGGCCGGGGACTATCGCGGAACCGTTTCGGTATCGGCGGAGAAGGGCGGGTCGAGAGAGCTGGCGGTCAGGCTGCGGGTCCGGGGATTCGACCTCCCGCTCCGGCCCTCGATCAAGACCCTGACCTGGGTGAGCGATCTGGCGCAGTTTTACGGTTACCCGAAAGGCGGCGCCGAGGAGGCCGGGCTGCGCCGGGGAATGTACGACCTGCTGCTTCGCCACCGGCTCGGCCCCGGCGGCAACCTCGAACTGACCGACCAGGAGATCGGCTACTGCATGGAGCGGGGGATGAACGCCTTTCTCCTGGATGTCATTCCAAATTTGAAACGGCAGGGAGAGACGGACTTTTCCAAAGAGTACAAAGAACGGCTTGTGGAAAAACTGAAATCCTGCGTGGAGAAGTTCGGGCCGCGCGGCTGGCTCGACGGCGTGGCCTACGTCTACAACTACGATGAGGTGGACGAGGAACATTGGCCGCTGGCCAGGCAAATGTACTCGCTGGTCAAGGGTGTGAGCCCGGAGTTGAAAGTGATTCAATGCCTGAACATCCCGGAGGGAGTCAAGGCCCTGGCCGGTTACGCCGACACCTGGGACGTCTACGTGGCGCAGTACGAAAAAACCGGGGTCCGGGAAAGAGTGGCGGCCGGGGATGAAGCCTGGCTGGCGGTCTGCTGCTACCCGGTGGATCACCCCAACTTTTTCCTCGAGTACCCGCCGCTCGACGGCCGGCTGATCGGCTGGCTCTGCTGGCAGACCGGGGTCACCGGCTTCGAATACTGGAGCCCCAACCATTGGGGGGACAACCGGAGCGGTCCCGGCCTGCGCGGCAACTGGATCGCCAATACCTTCAGGAATTACAACGGGGACGGCTACCTCACTTATCCCGGCCCGGAAGGCAAAATCCTCTCCTCGGTGCGCCTGGAAAACCTGCGGGACGGCTTCGAGGATTACGAATACCTCAAGCTGCTGGCTGACTTAAAAGGAGACCTGACGCCGGCCGGCCGGGTCGCCGCCTCCACTACGGAGTTCACCGCTGCTCCGGATACTCTATACCGGGTGAGGGAACGGATCGCGGAGGAGATCGAGAAATTAATGGGGCCGGGGAAAAGCCGCTAAAGCTATCCGGAAGAGGCGTTTTTATCTAATCGGCAATGATGGAGATCAGAAATAATAAGTATTTGTTAATAATGATGATAGCGTAATTGTCTTAAAGTAATATATCAGGTATAGCAATTCCCGGTGATCCGCCTTTCACGCCAGCCCGGCCAGGTCGTTCAGCGTGCCGTCGATACACTCGAGAGTTTTATCGACTGCCTCCCGGTTAGGCACAGCCATCGCGGTCAGCTCGTTCTTCAATTCTCTCAACTCCATTGCGTACCCCGGCCGGTTTTCCGGTGTAATCCGCTGCAGATAGACCGGTGGGCCGGCCGCGGCCGGGTCTTCTTTCCAGATCAGCGGTTCGAGCGAAATGCTGCCGTCCCCGGGCTTGAACTTCACCCTGGAGAAATAGGCCAGTTCTCCGCGGCTGAACCATTCGGCCAGGGTGGATAGCTCCTGGCCGGTGGCGCCGTAGACAGCATTTATGGCATCAGCGAGGGCGGTTTCGACAGGGGTGGACGGCGCGGACAGGATTTTCGCGCCGGTCCGCCAGGAGACTTCCTCGACCGGATTTGCGAACGGCCGGTAGAAATATTCGCAGGCCAGCCCCCCATCCTGTCTCAACCTGGCGAGCGTGCCGGCGGAACCCAGGCCGCAGGGGACGAACCAGCGCAGACGGTCCCAATGCTGCGGCGGCTCCAGGAACACTCCGCCCAGGGAGCCGAAAGCGCAGCCGAGGCCGGCGATGATTGCAGCCCGGCGGCCTGACTTGGCTGAAAGCTCGTCCACCTCCACCATGTAGTCCACCGCTCCCGATATTTTCTTCACGTACGGAAACTCGCTTTCCTGGTCCACCCGCAGGCCCCAGGAGGCTTGGCCAATATTCCAGTCCGGCCGGTTCTGTCTCACGTATTCGGCCGAGCGGGTGAGGACCAGGGCGTGATGTTCGGCCGGGGACATCCGGCTGCACTCCGGGCATTCGCAGCGTCCCAGGTCCGCGGACTGCATGCTGATTCCATCCAGGCCCCAGGCAGGCTCCAGGTGGTAGTCGAGGACCCGGCGCATCCAGTCCCAGGCTGGCTCTTTCTGCGGGCACATGGAATGGCTGTCTCCGGCGGAGACTCCCGGGACCTTCCGGATTACCTCGTCGAACTGCCAGGAATAGACTCCCACTCCGGCGAGGATTTTCACTCCCAGCCGGTGGGCGGCCTCCACGAATATCTTCAGCCTTTCGGCGCGCCGGTCATCGATGACGTTTTCGAACGGAACCGGCCAGTCCCTGGCGCGAAAGAGACCCCAGGCGCAGTCGTAGTTCATTCCCAGCTCCGCTTCGGCTTTCAGGTAGCCGAGCTGATCCTCGGTCAGCTTGTCGTCCCAGCGGATACAAGGCCAGATTTCACCCGGAGTCGGTTCACTCGCCAGGTCCCGCAGCCAGCCCACCGAAACCCGGTACTGAAATGGAGTCAATGATTCCGGCTCATTCTCCTTGTCCCGGAGGGAGCAGGACCCAATCCCCCCCGCGATCAGGCCCGCGGCGGCCAGCTCCAGCACTTCGCGCCGGTTGAAATGGCGGCCGCCGGACTCGCTGACAATCTTGTCCCGATGGCTCATACTGGCCTCCTGCGGTTAAATTTTGTCATCATATAGTAAGTGGATAGAAACCTAATAGAAAAGTATCCCACTCACCGGGTGAAAACATTTCCATTTCACCGGTGCGGTAGGAATCTGCGTAATCCTTTATAATATAATGTGTTACCGTAGAGGCGATCCCGATTGCATCGGGACGTCGCCTCTACAATCCATATTCTTTCCTTGCAGGTTAGAATAATTTAACACGCTTTTAGGCAAACGCAGGTTGCTCAGGAATCGCCTTTCCGTGATTTTCGCGGAATGGCGGGAAAGAGCGCAAAGCCCGGCCGCAGCATTGCTGATCTATAGTTAGCACCGGCTATCGGCGATTGCAAGAGGTGGCCGGCCGGCTTGAGAATTAGTGGCTCGGCGGTATGATTTCGGGCCCAAATCACCCCGAGCTTCACCCTGATATCCCGGGAGATATTTTTTCGATTTGTATTAAGCCGAATGTTATTTTTACGGCAGATATTCTAAATTCGAATTAGGCGATGAGAGGGGACGAGAAGTGGAACTGACAGTTGCGGCGATTTTTGCGCTAGTCTACCTGGGGATGTTCCTGGGCGGGATTCCGGGGCTGGGCCTGGACCGGACCGGCGTAGCCCTGCTGGGTGCGATCGCGCTGGTGGCCGCCGGCCGGATTACGATAGAAAACATTTGGACGGCCGTCGATACCTCGACTATCGCCCTTTTGTTCAGCCTGATGATCGTCTCCGCGCAGTTCCGCCTCAGCGGCTCTTATTCGTACCTGGTGCGCAGGGTGGGAGCGATTCCATTGCCGCCTTGGAAGATGTTGGGGTTGGTTATCGCCGTGACCGGCTGTTTGTCGGCGGTCCTGGCCAACGATATCGTCTGCCTGGCCGTGGCGCCGGTGTTGATAGAAGTCTGTTCCAGGCGGGGGTTCAATCCGCTGCCGTTTCTGCTGGGGCTGGCTTGCGCTTCCAACGTGGGTTCCGCCGCCACGCTAATCGGCAATCCTCAGAACATGCTGATCGGTCAGGTTCTGGGAATATCGTTCCTGGAATACATGGCCGATGCCCTGGTGCCCTCGGTAGCCGGCCTGGGGTTGGTCTGGGCGGTAATCACTCTGGTCTTTCGCCGCCGCTGGTACCGGCTGATTGAAATTCCCCGGGTGGAAACTCCCGTTTATAACCGCTGGCAGACCGCCAAGGGGATAGTTGTTCTCGGCGTATTGATATTGTTCTTTCTGTTTCTCCCGGTTCGCCGGGATATTGTCGCCCTGGCCGCGGCCGGCGTGCTGATGCTTTCGCGCCGGATGCGTACCCGCGAGATTCTCAGCCTGGTGGACTGGCACCTGCTGGTTCTCTTCATTTCCCTGTTTGTGGTCAATCATTGCCTCAGAGCCTCCGGCCTGTTCGACCAGCTTCTTGCCGGATTGACCGGCCGCGGGATCGATCTGGGCCAACCGGAGCCGCTGTTCGCGGTCAGCGCACTGCTGTCGAACCTGGTTTCGAACGTACCGGCGGTAATGCTGCTGCTGCCGGCGACGGCTCATCCACAGAGCGCTCCCATTCTCGCCCTGTCTTCGACCCTGGCTGGAAATCTTCTCATCGTGGGATCGATTGCCAACATTATCGTGGTGGAACAGGCGGCCTGGCTGGGAGTGGACATATCCTGGCGGCAACACGCCCGGATCGGGATCCCGGTCACGCTGCTGACTCTTTCCGCTGCGGCCGGCTGGCTGTGGCTCGTGAGTCCTTAAACCCGCAGTTCTTCAAAATTCAATGCACGCCATTCTGGTTGAGAAAGGCCCCATAACGGGAGTCGAGCTCCCGGATGTGGCTCGTGATCCAGTGTTCGAGCCATTCCTTCATTTCCCCGAGCAGTTTCCGGTCGCCGGCGCCGTACCTCTCCTTGAACAGCTTCACCTGTTCGGTGAAAGCCTCGTGCTCCTTTTTCTGCTCCTCGAGACCGGGGTAACCGAACTTTTCCAGAAGCTGTTCCTCGGATGCGAAGTGGTAAAGGGCGTAAACGTCGAGCTTGATGATGGCGAAAGAAACGTCCATCTGTCTTTTGCGTTCGAGGCCGAGGCAAAGCTCTTCGTAAAGCTTGAAAATTTCCTTGTGCTGCCGGTCGAGAACTTCGATTTTGACACTGTACTCAGGCTGCCACCTGATCATTTCCTGCTCCGCTAAATCAGTCAATACCCGGCTCGTGGTGAAAGACGGAAAAGATATCATAATTTCGAATATTTTCAAGTATTAAATAATCCGGGCCGGTCAAGCCGTTTTTACGACCCTGGGGCGGCCGGCTTTCGTCCACCCTTTTCTTTACAAATCCCCGGCAGCGGGATATAATGGACTTGTCGCTTCGGGGCGCTTTCCTTCCACCACGATGTCTGCTACGCTTAATCGGGCTCACCCGGATACGGTACGTACGAACGGGAGGTATGAATGCCGCGAATGTCCCTGGCTGCCGCACTGCTTTTCTCCTTGCTGTTTGTTTCGACCCTCGTACAGCTTCCCGCCGCCGCTGATGATGTCAAGACCCTCGCCATAGGCTCGACTGCGCCGGATTTCAAACTGCCAGGCGTGGACGGCAAGAGTTACAGCCTCGCCGATTTCGCCCGGGGTCCCGTGCTGGTGGTAGTGTTCACCGCCAACCATTGTCCCACCGCCCAGGCCTACGAAGAGCGGATCGAGGCAATCGCCGCCGATTACCGGGACCGGGGAGTGGCCCTGGTGGCTGTCTCGCCCAACGACCCGCGGGCGGTGCGCCTGGACGAGCTGGGTTATACGGACATGAGCGATTCGTTCGAGGAGATGAAGCTGAGAGCGGCCGATCAGGGTTTCGGCTTCCCGTACCTCTACGATGGCGATACGCAGCAGGTTTCGCTGGCCTATGGGCCGATGGCGACCCCCCACGTTTTCATCTTCGACCGGGAGCGCAAGCTGCGCTATACCGGCCGGGTCGATGATTCCGAAAAGCCGGAAAAAGTGAAATCCCGGGATGCAAGAAACGCGATTGAAGCCTTGCTGGCAGGGAAGAAGCCGCCGGTGGAGGTGACGAAAACTTTCGGCTGCTCGATCAAGTGGGCCGATAAAAGTGCCGGCGTCCAGGAGGTGTTCGAGCGCTGGGCCGCCGAACCGGTGAGCGTGGAGAAAATCGATAGCCGAGGCCTCGGGCAGATCCTTGCTAATTCAACCGGGAAGCTTCGTCTAGTCAACGTCTGGGCCACCTGGTGCGGTCCATGCGTGGTGGAGTTCCCCGAACTGATTACGGTCAACCGCATGTACCGCGGCCGCGATTTCGAGCTCGTCACTGTCTCCGCCGACTCCCCGGACAAGAGCGACAAGGTATTGCAATTCCTGGATAATCAGGAAGCCTCCTGCACGAACTTCCTGTTCGCGAGCGATGACAAGTACGCCCTGATCGAGGCGGTGGACCCCGCCTGGCCTGGATCGCTGCCTTACACGCTGCTGGTGAAGCCGGGAGGGGAGGTGATTTTCCGCAAGCTGGGGCCGATCGATCCGCTGGAACTCAAAAGAGCGATAGTGGGCTATCTGGGAAGATATTACGAATGAGCCTGAGATGTTTGGGGAAGAGAATTACTCCACCCTGAGGGCAGGGTAATTCACTCTGATTCCGGGATGGTCTAATCTGCGGCTGTAAAATCTCTGAGGCCACGGGATTCCCCTTACAGGAGCGTGCAGCTGCCCCGTAATTTCCATCGTAGAACGCACGTAGGGGCGCAGCCTGCTGCGCCCTTAAGACTCGAATGCCTGGAATAACCTTTGTCGCTTTCAGTTACAAAGGAAACGCTTTTGGTTCTTGGCGACAAAAGAACTATATTATCCTTTGCCGGTGAAATGGATATACTCCCGGACATAATTCCATCTGACATTATTTACGGACAGTTTTGGCGAGGAATAAATTTTCTATCCGTAACTTCCTTTTCACCACTTACAGGGAGGCCTCATGAAGTCCATCGATCGCCGTAACTTTCTGAAGAACGCGGGCAGGGGAGCGGTGGCGGCCGCCGCAGTCGCGCCCTTCGTTACTTCCGGCTGGGCCGCCAACCCCCCCAGCGACCGGATCAACGTGGCGGTCTGCGGGATACGCAGCCGGGGAAGAGCCCACGTGCAAAGCTTCTCCGCTTTGCCGGGCGTCCAGGTGGCGCTGATCTGCGATATCGATGAGCGGCTGCTGCCCGAGGTAGTCAAGGAAGTGGAGGAGAAGTCCGGCAAGAAGCCCCGTACCGAGGTCGACATCCGGAAAGTAGTGGAAGACAAAGAGATCAATGCCATCTCGATCGCCACGCCCAACCATTGGCACGCCCTGATGGCGATCTGGGCCTGCCAGGCGGGCAAGGACGTCTACGTCGAAAAACCGGTCAGTTACAACGTCAGCGAGGGCCGCAAGATCGTCGAGGCGGCGCGCAAGTACAAGCGGATCGTGCAGTCCGGCACCCAGAGTCGCAGCAGCCGCGGCTGCAAAGAAGCGATGAAGTTCCTCCACGAAGGCGGGATCGGCGACATCTACATGTCCCGCACCTGCCTGATCAAGGCCCGCGACAGCTACGGCAAGGCGCCCAACAGCCCGGTTCCCGAAGGCGTGCACTACGACCTCTGGCTGGGCCCGGCCCCCTGGCGGCCGTTCAACGAAAAGAAGTTCCACTATAACTGGCACTGGGTCTGGGACACCGGCAACGGCGAAACCGGCAACACCGGCCCCCACAACTACGACCGCTGCCGCTGGGGCATGCAGATTTACGAACACCCGCGGGAGATCCACAGCGTGGGGAATATTTTCGTCTGGGGGAACGACTGCGTTCAGGAGACCCCGAACCACCAGATCAACGTGCTGAAATACTCCGATGGCCGGATAATCCAGATGGAGGTCCGGGGCTGGTACTCAAACACCGAGGAAGGGATCGAGCAGGGTGAGTTTTTCTACGGTGACAAGGGCTGGCTCAAGCTCGACGGCTCGAGCTGGCAGAGCTATTTAGGCCGCAAGAACGAGCCCGGGCCGGGCAGCGGGAGCAGCCAGGGCCTGACCCAGGCCGCTGCGGCCGACCGCATGGGCGACCGCGCCGAGGGCCACTTCCAGAACTTCATCAACTGCATGAAAAGCCGCAACCACGAAGACTTGGCTGCCGACATCCTGGAAGGCCACCTGTCCACCGCGATGTGCCATCTGTCGAATATCGCTTTCCGTACCGGCCGCAAGCTGGTTTTCGACAACCTGACCGAGACGTTCCCCGGCGACGGCGAGGCGAACAGCTATCTCAACCGCGAGTACCGCTATCCGTACGTGGTGCCCGAGGAGGTTTGAGCCGGACTGAAGAATTCTCTTCCGGGATTTAGCTGAATGACTGCCTCACAGGGACACGGCGCGTTCACCCTGTATCATGAAGGCCGTGTCCCTGCTTGTTTAAGTCCGTCGGCGGTAGTATCACGAGCGGCCCGGCGAGTCTCTTTATGCGAGGGTGGTTCGCCATGTTCCGTGCGTTTACCGCAGCGGTCTTGATTCTGGCCGGTTGCCGGCTTCTCTCCGCCGAACAATCCGCCGATGGCCTGGAAATCTCTCCCGAACTGCTCCGCGACCAGTGGCCGGCAAGCTGGATCGCTCTTCCAGGACGGGATGGAACATCCTACGGGATTTTCCATTTCCGTAAAAAGTTCACGCTGAGCGCCAAGCCGGAGCGCTTCGTGATCCACGTTTCCGCGGACAACCGCTACAAGCTGTTCGTCAACGGCGGCGAGGTGGGAGATGGCCCGGCCCGCGGCGACCTGGCCCACTGGCGGTTCGAAACCTACGACATCGCGGACCGGCTCACCGAGGGCGAAAACCTGCTGACCGCGGTGGTCTGGAATTTCGGCGAACTGGTGCCGTACGCCCAGATCACCTGGCGTACCGGCTTTCTGCTGCAGGGCAATTCGGCGCTGGAAACCCCGGTCAACACCGATTCGACCTGGAAAGTCCTGGAGGATGCCGCCTACGGCCCGGTGTCCGCCGGAGTGAAGGAAATGGGAAGCTTCACCGTGGTGGGGCCCACCGAAAGAATCGACGGCGGACGCTACCCC
>JAZDIG010000287.1:0-2186 GCA_043805105.1 Candidatus Glassiibacteriota bacterium
CGCGGCCGACGCAGAAGTCGGAGATCCGGTCGGCGCCGCCCTCCTCTTTCAGCCGGAAGGCGGTGAAATTGCCGGGATCGATCACGTTCTCGTAGGGGGAGTACATCAGCCGGCCGCCCACCAGGATCACCCGGCCGGCAAAGACGCCGATATCAGCGCCGCGGTTGGCCTGCGGACGGCCATCGGTGGGCACCCGGCCCAGGTACTCGCCGGTCTTCAGGTCGAAACTGGCCGGAGACACGATATTGCCGGCCGCCAGCCACAACCTGCCTCCGGCCACTGTCAGCGTCCCTTGAGCGGAGACGCCTTTACGCAGGGCGGGGTCGAGGTGGCCGCTGGTGGTGTTCTGCCATTTCAATTCACCGCTCGCCGCATCCAGCGCGTAGACATAGGTCCCATCGTAGTCCACGATCCCCGCCGCCGCATAGGCCACGCCCTCGTGCACCAGCACCCCGGTGTTGACCGGCCAGGTGGAGCACAAGGCGCCGTAGACCATGATCCGGCGCTCGGCCGGGGCGGCGCGGAAGCGCCAGAGCAGCCGGCCGGTGGCAGCTTCGAGGGCATAGACGTAGCCGTCTCCGGAGCCGACGAAGGCCCGTCCCTGCCAGATCGTCGGCGGCTGAAGCACCGGCCCGGCCGTGTAAAACACCCATTTCAGCTTCCCGGTGGCAGCCTCCAGCGCCCGCACCTTGCAGTCGTCCCCGCCGAGGAAGATCAGTCCGCCGGCGGCGGTGGCAGAGGATGGAGCGTTGGGACCGGCCGGGACGTACTCCCACAGCCGGGTGGGGTTTTTCAACACTTCGGCGCGGGTGGAGGCGCTTCTTTCGTTGTTTCCCCGGTAGGTAGGCCAGTCCAGCTCTCCGGTCTCCAGCGGCGCCACCTTGGCGAGATCGCCGGGGGTGCGCTCCAGCCTCTTCTGCCAGGCCAGATCGGGAGTGAAATCGAAGCCGTCGTCCGAACAGAGGACCACGCGCCCCACCAGCGAAAGGTTACAGTCGCAGAGCCAGGGTCCCAGGTACAGCAGGCCGTTGGCCCCGATCACTCCATCGTTGCAGGCCGGCCGCAGCGCCCCGTTGAACAGCAGCCTGCCGGAGGCGCGGTCGTAACGGGCCAGGCCCTCGAACTGCCCGCGGCAGAAATAGGAGTCGCGGGTGGCGGTCAGCCGGGTGCAGTACTTCTTCCTGAAACCCAGGTCCTCGATAGTCTTGCCGGTCAGCGGATCGACCGCCAGGGTGCTGCCCTGGTTGCCGATTCCCACGATTGCCCGGCCATCGACGTACAGGATGTTGGGATTGTTGATCGTTTTGTCCCGGTGCCACAGCAGGGAGCCGTCCTGGGTGGAGAGGGCGACCACCTTCATCTGGGTCTGGCCCTGGTAAAGCAAGGCCCGGGGCGTGAACACCGCCAGGCAGGCGGTGCGGAAGCCCGGGGTGGAGGTCAGGCCCTTGCCCGGCTCCTCGATCAGCTCCCGTACCGCCGGGTCGGCGTTCTCCCATTTCAGCTTGCCCGTGGCCGCATCCAGGCAGGCGATCCGCTTTTCCGGGCAGTAAAAGAAGAGCTTGCCATCGCCGATAACCATCCCCCGGGAGTCGATCTTAGTCGGTTCGGTATGCGTCCAGAGGACCCGCGAAGATTTCAGGTCATAGGCGGCGATCGTGATGCCGAAGCCCCAGGGAATCTGCTTTTCGTAATAACCGCTGCTCAGCTCGTCCCAGCTCCAGGCCCGCGCCGGGCTGCGCACCACGGTGGTCTGCGGCGGGTCTTTCTGCGGACCGGCCAGCGCGTAAAGCACGCCGTTACTCAGGGCGATCCACTTCCATTCGCCCTTCAGGCCGGGGATAGCGATCCTCCCCTTTTCTTCCCCGCTCGCCGGGTCCAGGAGCAGGCAGCCGCCGGCCATGGGGTTGATCATGTAAAAAGTCTCATCCGTGGCGATGAAGGCCGACCGGTGGACCAGGTAGCCATCCGGGAGCTTGCGCGTCCAGAGGTTAGTGCCGTTGTAGCCGTTCTGCGCGAACAGGGTGTTCAGCCACGGCTCTTCCCTTTCGTGGTGGGCGATATGGCCCACCGCGGTGAACGTCCGGCCGCCGGCCGCGGTGGTGATAGCCGGCATGGCGATGTAGTAGGGTAGGCCGAAAAACTGGGTCAGGTAGGGGGCGGTGATCACTTGGTCGGCCGACACCGGG
>JAZDIG010000288.1:0-10162 GCA_043805105.1 Candidatus Glassiibacteriota bacterium
TCCGGGGTTACAACCCGGACGAAGTCCGGGAACTGCTCGCTTCCGCAGCCGAAACCCTGGAGGAATCGGTCAGGGAGAACAAGGAGCTCAAGGAAAAGATCGCTCATCTCCAGGAGCGGCTCAGAAACTACGAATCGATGGAAAAGACGATCAACGAGACCATGTTGATGGCGCAGAAGGCCAGCGATTCGGTGAGGCAGGCGGCGGACCGGGAGGCCGAGCTGATCCTGGCCAAGGCCGAAGTCGAAGCGGACAAGCTCCTTGAGGAAGCCCGCGACCGGCTCAAGGAACTGAAACGGGACATGGAAATGCTGGGCCACGAACGCCACGCCTTCCTGCTCAAGATGAGGTCCCTGGTGGCGAGCCAGTGGAAGCTGCTGCAGGAAGAAACAGTTGATGAACCGGTCCGCCGGACTTCGGTAGATAGTCGTTTCGCAGGTAAGGAGCCGCCGGCCCAGGCCCGGGCGAAAAAACCGGCAGCCGGCGCAACTACCGACTTCGCGGAGCTGGAAGGCCGGAGCGATGAGGCCGCCGCCGAAACCGAGGAAGTGGAAAACGAGCGCCTGAAAGACCTCTCGGGCCATCTGGCCAAAGTCCTTAAATCCCAGCCGGAGCCGGATGAACAGTCCGCCGTGTCTTCGCCGGAGAAGAGCGGGGAAGCGGGCGAGCTGGTCTGGGAAGAAGGGGCCGAAAAAGAGCCGGGCGCAGAAAGTGAAAGAGATAAGGAGGAGGGTGGGACAGACGATTTCTTTGGCGCGGATGAGGAAGACGAGGAAACAGAACGGAAAGAATAGAAGTCATTTGTGAGAGAATAGATAGCAATTGACTAAAATATAATAAGATAGATAGTTAAGGAGAACGTAAGGAATGGCTGCCACCAACTTTTATGACATGATCCGGGACGCGGCCGCGAAGATCAGGCAGCGCACGGCGGTCGCACCCGAAATCGGCATCATCCTCGGCACCGGCCTGGGCGGGCTGGCCCAAAAGATCGAAATCGAGTGCGAAATACCTTACCCGGAAATCCCGCACTTCGTCTCCTCGACCGTGGAAACCCACCAGGGCAAGCTCCTGGTCGGCACTCTCAGCGGCAAGCGGGTAGCGGCCATGCAGGGGCGGTTCCATTACTACGAAGGCTACGACATGGGCCAGATCACTTTTCCGGTGCGGGTCATGAAAGAGCTGGGCGCCCGGGTCCTGGTGGTCTCCAACGCCTGCGGCGGGATGAATCCCCGGTTCAAGCGTGGCGACCTGATGCTGATCGAGGACCATATCAACCTGCTGGGCGCCAACCCCTTGATCGGCGCCAACGACCAGCGGCTGGGCCCGCGTTTCCCGGACATGAGCCAGCCGTACAGCCGCAGGCTGATCGCGCTGGCTGAAAGTGTGGCGCTGGAAGAGAAAATCCCGCTGGTCAAGGGAGTCTACGTGGCGGTGGCCGGCCCGAACCTCGAGACCAGGGCCGAATACCGCTTCCTGCGGAGTATCGGCGCGGACGTGGTGGGGATGAGCACCGTGCCGGAAGTGATCGCGGCGGTACACTGCGGCCTCGAGGTGCTGGGGGTCTCGATCGTCACCGACCTCTGCTTCCCGGAATGCCTCGAACCGGCCGACATCAACGAGATCATCCGGGTGGCCGGTGAAGCCGAACCCCGGCTCACGAGCCTTATCGGCAAGGTAGTCGGCGCTCTCTGACCGGGCGAATTCCTACCCGCCATTCCGGCTCCCGAAAAACCCCCCCGGCCGCCGAACCAGGCCTGTCTCGCCGGAAACACTCAAATACCCCGGGTTGCTGATGAGTTCTTTCCGCGTTCTGCTATTAATTATCATGTGCCTGCCTGCCGTAACCGGCCGGCCGCTTGGCGCCCAGCCCGGTCCGGGCCAAGTGGATGCCCCGTTGCTGGGCGATCTGGATGAAAACGGCCGGGTGGACATCTTCGACCTGCTGGGCCTTCTGAACGTCCTTTCGGGAAAAAGGGCGCCGGAAAGGATCGTGCTGTCGCATTCGATCCGCCGAGCGTGGGCCGTGGGTGACGGAGAAAAGATTTTCCGCGATGACACCAGCCATTTCGCCGCAGATTCGAACAGTGTCTGGGACGGCGGAATGGTCCGTCTGGTCGGGCTGTTCAACGAGGTGCTGGGCTTCCAGATAATCGTCCAAGCCGATCCGGGCGGGGCTGAAGGAGTGGAGATCAGGGTCGACCCCCTGGTCTGCGCCGCAAGCGGGGACGTGATCGCACCGGCGGGCGGCGCCGCTTACGGTCCGCGCGGCTACCTGGACCTCTTCAGCCAGCACTACATCCAGGTGGTGAATCCCACCAATCCCAACTGGTATTACGGCACCTCTGATTCGCGCGCAGCCGCGCCGGCGCGCATGACCGGCTGGATTCCGGATGCCCTGATTACCCCGGATGCCCTGCCGGGCAGGGGAGGCTTCCCGCTGGACGTGCCTGCCTGCCTGCTCCAGGGCTTCTGGGTGGACCTCTACCTGCCGCGCGACACGACAATGGCCGCCGGCACCTACACCGGCATGGTCCGGGTCTACCAACAAGGCTGCGCAGTGGATTCCCTCCCGCTGCGTCTCGAACTGCTCCCGCACTACCTGCCGGACCAGAACCACACCTGGGTCTGGCTCTACCACGACAGCGTGGAAAGGTACTACACTGGAATGGTCCGCGAGGCCCTGGAGCGGATGCTGCACTACGAGGCTCATCGGCACCGGATCGACCTGGTGGGCGGTTTTCGGCCCCACTATTCGGCATTCGACAGTACGCTGATGGCCGCCTACCGGCCCTGGCTGGACGGCAGCGCCTACACCGAGGCGGCTGGTTACCAGGGGCCGGGACAGGGCCGCGGCGAATGGCTCTTCCCGATCGGCATGTATGGGTCGGTGTCCAACAGCGCGATGAATACCGAAACGGCGGCCAGACGGCAGAGCGATCTTTGGGTCAACTGGTTCACCGACAACGCGCCGGGTGTGCGCTACTTCTGGTATCTGGTGGACGAGCCCGGCACCGAACAGTTCGACTGGATCAAGGAGCGCTCGGGCTGGATCAGGAACAATCCCGGCCCGGGCAAAAAACTGCCGGTGTTCATCACCCGGGAATACACCGCCGAGCTGGATTATTACATAGACCTCTGGGCTGGCTACCACGGCGTGGACCTTACGCAGTTGCCCAAGCTCAGGCAGCAGGGCAAGGACCACTGGTTCTATAATGGCGCGCGGCCGCGCTACGGGTCGGTGATCCTGGAAGCCGAGGCGGTGGACTTCCGCATGAACGCCTGGGCCAAATACCTCTACCAGGTCAACGCCTGGTTTCTCTGGCACGGCACGCATTGGATTCACAACGGCCAGGGTCCGCGGCCCCATACCCCTCAGCGGGTATTCACCGATCCGGTGACCTTTATCAGCGGACCGACCACGTTCGGCAACGGCGACGGGATCGTCTTTTACCCGGGCCGCGATCCATTTTACCCTGAAGAAGATCGCGGCACCGACCGCCTGCTGGGCTCGATCCGGCTGAAAAACATCCGCCGCGGGCAGCAGGACTACGAAATCATGTGGCTGGCCGAACAGGCAGCCGGCCGCCAGGCGGTGCTCAATATCGTGAAATCGGTAGTACCCAGGGCGCTCAATGATGTGAACATGAGACTTGCAGTGCCCTGGTCCCAGCGCGGCAACGATTACGATGCGGCCCGGATCAGGCTGCTCGATCTGCTCGATGACGACAATCAGTTGAATTGAACAACCGTAACGACCGGACAGGCGTCCGGGAAGCGAGGAGGAGAGAAGAGATGGCACGATCTGTACGCAGGGCAAGCCTGGTCAGGATAACTGTGATGGCGGCGGCGATTCTGTTCACGTCAGGCCCGGCCGGCAATCTCCCGGCCCAGCGCATCGTCGAGCTGGACCTCGACAGCGCGGTCGGTCTCGTCATGGCGGGCAGCTACCGTATCAGACAGCTCGAAATGGGAATCGAACGCACCCGCTATTTCCTCAAGAGCCGCCAGGCTTCCCTCAAGTCGAGAGTTTACATGAACCTGCAGGCCCCGCAAATCCTGGCTCTCTCTGAAACCAAATGGAATTCGGACCTGCGCAAGGACGAGATCATCCATACCAACACCCGGCGCTGGCAGATGGACCTGTCGGTCAGCCAGCCGGTGATCCTGCTGGGCTATCCCACCAATGGCTACCTGTCGCTCAACAATAAGATCTACAAGTACATCCAGGCGGACGGCATACAGGACGTGGACTTCTACAACCGCTTCTTCGTCAAGTTCGAACAGCCGTTTCTCCTGCCCAACAACCTGAAGAACAACATCGAGGACGCCGAGCTGGACCTGGAGCGCAACGAGCTGGACTATGTTTCCGACCGGGTCCGGCTGATCGAGGACGTGGCCGATGACTACTACGATCTTTTCGAGGTGGTGTACAAGAGCGAAATCTACCGGCACCAGATCCACAACCTCGAGCGAGTCGAGCGCGTAGCCGCCGGCCTTGCCGGCCAGGACACCTCGCAGGCGATAGCCGTGGCCCAGGTGCGGGTCGAGTTGGCCAACACCCGCGAGCAGTTCAGCAAGACTCAGAGCGACATCCGCCGCGAGGCGGCGCGGATCAAGCAGCGCCTGCAGCTCGAATACGAGGACAGCGTCTACCTCGTCCCCTCCTTCGAGGTACAGAAGGTGGACGTGGACGTGAACCGGGCGATCGAGTACGGCTATTCGCTCAGGCCCTCCTTGCGCAGGCTCGACATCGACAAACGCAAGAGCGAGCTGGACCTCAATAATTCCGAAGGCGGGGACGCCTTCCACTTCAACCTCGAAATGACCTACGGCCTGGAGCGCAAGGAAGACCAGTTCGCGCAAGTCTGGGACGACTACGACGGCAGCTATTCGGTGAGCGTGAGCGCCTACGTGCCCCTCTGGGACTGGGGCCGCCGCAAGGCCCGGATCGACGGCTACCGCATGGCCCTCAAGAAGACCGAGCTCTATATCGAGGAGAACCGCGACCAGATCCGCAGCGACATCATCAACGCCGTGGCCAACCTGGAGGACTACCAGAAACGGGTGCTCAACATGATGGAGAGCGCGGACATGGTGCAGGAGATCACCGACTTCGGCCTCACCCAGTACGAAAGCCGCAACATCTCGCTCCAGGACGTGCTGCAGATGGTGACCCGGCAGAAGGAGACCGAGCTCAATTTCCTGGACGCCTACCTGGGCTTCCGCCGCTCGCTGATGGCCCTGATGGTGGAGACCTATTACGATTACGAAAACGACATCTCGCTGCTTGACAAGTTCCGGAAAGCGGGGTGAGACGGGGGCTGGCAAATCTGGAATAAGGTCCTAAAAACGTTTTGGTAAAACCCACTCATATCGTAAAAAGGGAAACTGCAAAAATACGATGTGGTATGAACCTGTGTAATCTTTTATAATATAATGTGTTACCGTAAGAGCGACGCATGCGTAGCCCCTACAATTCATGTTCCTCCTTTTCAGGAGAGATTAATTCAAAACGCTTTTTTGGTGAAATAGCTGTCCCTCTCTAACAACCAACTCTGCCGGAACGGTGCCTATGCGCTCAGCCATCTTTGTCTCGCGAACCCTGCTGCTAACGCTTATAGTCTGCCTGGCCGGCTGCGTTTCACCCCGCATTTCATTCGATACGGTTCTTCTCGAAGATGATTTCTCCGGCCTCGCGCCCCAGATGATTTCCGCGCCGGTGGGCCCTCACACCGAATATCACTACTTGCCGGAGGCCGGCCCCAAGGGCAACTGGGCGGTGAGCTGTTTCACCTGGGAGCCGGGAGCTCAGACCGCCTGGTGGATCAGGGAAGAAGAAGGCCGCCACGTGCTGGCCCAGACTTTCGACAGCAAGGAAATGACCCACACTCACCCGATGGTGGTTACCGGCGACACCCTCTGGACCGACTACCAGGTTGAGGTCACTTTCGCGCCGGACAGTAAGCGGGCCCGCTGCGGAGTTGCGTTCCGCTACCGCAACGACCGCTGCTACTACTTCGCCGGGATGGAGGGCGACCGCGCCGTGCTCAAGCTGGTAAAAGACGCCACCGGTTTCCACCAGCCCTACGAAAAAATCCTCGCTGAAAAACCCTTCCCCTGGGAAGAGGGCCGCTATTATACGCTGATTATCGAGGCGACGGGGCCGAAACTGGTGGCCCGTTTCGACCTGGGCCCGGAGCTGGCCGCGGTGGATTCCGCCTTCCGCTACGGCAAGGTGGGACTGACGAGCGACGTCCCGGCGCGGTTCGACCGGGTGAAGGTGGCTACCACCTCGGCTGAAAAGGAGCGGATCGACCGGATCGGGGCCGAAAACCAGGCCGAACTGGCTGCCCTGCGCGCCGCCAATCCCAAGCCGGTGGTGTGGAAGAAGATTTCGACTCACGGATTCGGCGTGGGGCGGAACCTGCGTTTCGGCGACCTGGACGGCGACGGCGTCACCGATGTCCTGGTGGGCCAGGTGGTCCATCATGCGGCCCCGCGCGACAGCTACAGCGAGCTGTCCTGCCTGACAGCCATGACCTTAGATGGCAAAGTCCTGTGGCAGACCGGCGCTCCCGACCCGGAAAAGAACCATCTCACCAACGACGTCGCTTTCCAGGTCCACGACCTCGACGGCGACGGGGCCAACGAGGCGATCTACTGCATGAACATGGAGCTCGTGGTCGCGGACGGCAGGACCGGGAAAATAAAGTACAAGGCGCCTACGCCCGTAGCCAAGGCCCCGGCCGACAGTTTCCCGCGTATCCTGGGCGACTGCCTCTATTTCTGCGACCTGCGCGGCAAGGGCCGGGATTCGGACGTCATCATCAAGGACCGCTACTGGCACCTCTGGGCCCTGGACGACCGGCTGCGGGTGATGTGGGAGGGCGAATGCAAGACCGGCCACTACCCGTATGCTTACGACACGGACAATGACGGCCGGGACGAGCTGGTGATGGGCTACAGTCTGTTCGATGACGATGGCAGGAAGCTCTGGAGCCTGGACAGCCTAGTGGAGGATCATGCCGATGGCGTGTCGGTCGTGGATTTCGACCTGGAGGGTCCGCAGCCGCCCTGGTATTTCTGCGCGGCCAGCGACGCCGGCGTGTTCTGGACCGACCTGGCGGGCAACATCCTCAGGCACCACTGGATCGGCCACGGCCAGAACCCGGCGGTCGCCGATTTCAGTACCGACCTGCCGGGACTGGAGTCCCTGTCGATCAACTTCTGGGGCAACCAGGGGATAATCCACTTTTACGACTGCCACGGGAATATCTACCATGATTTCGAACCGAACCAGTACGGCAGCATGTGCCTGCCGGTGAACTGGACTGGGACTCCGCCGGAGTACTGGGTGCACAACCCGAACGTGAAAGAGGGCGGGATGTTCGACGGCCTGGGCCGGCCGGTGGTGATGTTCCCGGATGACGGCCACCCGGACATGTGCAACGCGGTGCTGGACATTACCGGCGACTGCCGGGACGAGGTGGTGGTCTGGAACCCGGATGAAATCTGGGTCTACACTCAGGATGACAACCCGAAAGCCGGGAAGCTCTACAAGCCGGTGCGCAATCCCCTGTACAATTATTCGAACTACCAGACCACGGTGAGCCTGCCGGGGTGGGAGTGAGGGGGGGAGGACATTAAGGGGTATGGCTTTAAACTTCGGTGAAATAACTATTAAAGAAGGACCTTTAGTTTTTGTCTGACCTTTTCAATTGTTTTATCGCTCAGGCTGTCCAGTGTTTCCTCTATCGTAAGGACAAAATTCCGCGCAGCTAAAGCATCTTCTTTTAGGTTCTGGATATTTACTTCTCCACCTATGTAATACTGAGAATCAATCCTGCTCTCTTTAGAATCAATAATTTCCCCATACAAGGCTTTTTTAACTATTCCTTCATCTGTAAAAAGATAGCCGAACGCGGCAAGAGTGCAGTCATGAATCTCTGAAGTAATGCCGCATCTCTGGAATAGGGAGTACACTGCATAATATCTCGCATAATAGGCAATTGTCGCAATCCATTCTGCTTCTTCACGCTCCAAGGCGGCACCAAGCATATTGAGCGAGCTTCGTGCTTTTTTCAAATATTCCTTAGAGAGCCTGACGTTAGAGTCTCCCAGTCGTATCCCTCTCTTCTGTCTGAGGCACCATCTTATAAGGTCTTTACCTGATCTTACCGTAATACCTCCAAGCACTGTCAATAAAAGTAGTTGGATCGTAAAGAATTACATGTTGTTCGAGAACTTCCCATATAAGCGAGTCTTTTTCCCTCAGCCCTTTCTCGAAATTCGAGAGGGTAGTGCATTTGACGCTGATAGCCTTGCCGAGCAAAGCGCCGATTTTTTTCATCTGACCGGCAAAGCTCACTCCGTTATTGCCAATGTAGAGCAGGTCGATATCGCTTTCACTTGTTTGAGTTCGCTTGGCGTACGAGCCGAAAAGAACGACCGCCCCGGCAGGAGAAATTTCAAATATCTCTACATAAATTTTCTTGAAAAGGAAATACTCCTCAAGGAAAGCAATGGCGGCTGTTTTTTCCGCCAGAAGTAAGTAATCCTTAGTGAGAATGTTGGACAAATTCAGCGAGAAGAGCTTGTTCTTGCCGCTTGATTTTACGCAAAGAACCTTTGTGTTCTCGAGCTCTTTAAGGTAGGGAAGAAGAGTTACGTGGCTTATCTTCAATAGCCCGGCGATCTGCCTGACATGGTAGGAAGCGGCGTAATTGTGCCTGAACAGCCCGATAATCTGTAAAGCGTATTTGTTCATAATTCCGACCATGTGGTAGATTTTTCTACCATAATTATGCAATATTATTGGAAGTTTATCAAGGTTCAGTGGTTTCGTGGCAAAATCGATTGTCTTGCCTGAAAGGCAATTTGGAACGCCTGAAGTGCCGCTGTGAGCATTGCGGAGAATTTGGTCCGTGGTGATCCGGCGGTGGATTGACGTGGATATCACCGCTCAGGCTTTGAAAAGATTGAAAGCGCCAGGCTGGTCCCGGAATAGCGCCGCAAGTGTTCGCATGTGCGCCAACTTTGCAGGGAACTCCGCATAATCAGCGGGCAGAGCACGAAGCTGTTGATAACGAGCGGGATGATGAGAAACCACGATACCTCGAGCCACGGCCCGGGCGTAAGAAGCTGGGAAAAAGCCGCGGCCGCTTTCCCTGAACCGTCAAGGCCCTGCACCGTCCTGCCGGCCGCCTCGAAGATGTCGACTCCCCTCAGGATAAACAGCAGAGCGGTTCCGCAGAGCGCGAGCCAGGCGCCGTTGAAATAGGCCCGGGCTGTGTGCGAATCAGCTTCACGGCTGGCCGCGGCGCCGGTCAGACGGCTGTGGAAAGCCCCGTAACTGACGTAGATGACGAAGCCGAAATTGAGCCAGGCGCCGAACCTCAGCCAGGAAGTGGGCGGCAGAAAGTAGATCAGGTACAGGCAGGAAGCGATCCCCAGGGCCGGGAAAATGTGGTTCCTGAATGCCGCCATGAAAAGCGCGCCGCCTGTTAGAAGGGCCAGCTTCCACAGGCCGGCCAACGGGAGGAAGAAAACCACTACGACCAGACCGGAAAAAAGCAGGATCGACCACAGCCAGCCGCTGGGGACCCGGAAAGGCCGCGGCCGGTCCGGCTCCTTGATCCGCAGCACGATAATCCCGGCGCAGACCAGGATAAATGCGAACAGCGTGCCGACATTGGTCAGGTCGACCATCTCGTCGATACTGGCCACGGCGGCGAAAGCGGCGACGAACACCCCGGTCACGATCGTGGAAAAGGCCGGGGTCTTGAACCTGGGGTGGATCCGGCTGAATGCGGGCGGCAGGAGGCCGTCCCGGGACATGGAGAAGAGGATGCGCGGCTGGCCGAGCTGGAAGACAAGCAGGACTGCCATCTGGGCGATCACCGCGCCGAAAGCCACTATCCCGGCCGCGAAGCCCAGGCTCGAACTCACATGCCTCAGCGCCAGGGTCAGCGGCTCGGCCTGCTCATTGGCCAGCGAGGACCTCAGCGCCGGGTAGGAGATCAAGCCGGTGAAAACCGCGGCCACCACAACGTAGAACAAGGTGCAGACCACCAGCGAGGCCAGGATGCCGATAGGCAGGTCCCGCTGGGGATTCCGGGTTTCCTCGGCCACCGTGGACACGGCATCGAACCCGATATAG
>JAZDIG010000289.1:0-8630 GCA_043805105.1 Candidatus Glassiibacteriota bacterium
CCGGATGGCGAAAGCGAAGGGCATGGCCACGCCGACGATGAAAATGAAAGAAGGCTGGATCAGGTCCCAGAGCACGCAGCCCTCCCAGGCCACGTGGTCCACCTGACGGGCCAGCCATTCCCAGCCGGGATTGTCCAGCAGTACGCCAAAGCCGAAGCCTGCGCTGACCATCAAAAACATCGTCAATCCCCGGTAGGCGTCCAGAGAAAGCAGGCGTTTCTTTTCGGTAAGTTCGGGACTCATCGCATTCGCTCTCCCGCCAAAATGGCTCGTGGTTCAGGTATCTTCTCTGCGGTCGGTCAGCCGGTCGCTTGACTCCTCGCGCAGAACTCTCTCATCGGGCCGGTAATATTTCTTCCTGCAAATTCGTTTTCTCCTTTCCCGGGGCTGGCGGACAAATCTGGCTTATCGTAAGACGCCGGGGCACCGGCGGCCGCCGGCCATACTCCTCCGGTCTCCGGTTATCTGGAGCCGGGTCTGATCTTGAACGCGACATCGTTGCCGATATGGTTGGCATGGCCGCCGCTGGTCAACAGCTCGGGGACAGTGACCACCAGCTTGCCATCGGCACAGCCGGCCGTGAACCCGTCCAGGTACTCACCCCGCCAGGTACGGTAGATTTCCACCGTGTAGTCACCGGCCGGCAGGCCCGCCAGGGTGAAACGGGTGCCGGCCACGCTGGTGCGCGGGTTGACCACCCAGCCGAAAATCAGGCGGTCAGAGCGCATGGCAAAGGCATCCGCGCCCTGGTCGGCCTTGATTTGAGCCGGGGCGAACTTCCGGCCGGCAAAGTCTATATCCTCGACGAAACGCGCCAGGGAGCGGAGCTGGTTGGTCACCACCGCGTCATTGATCAAGTCGGAATAGGCCCACCAGAAAGGCGTGGCGGCCAGGCCATTGGCCAGGCTCACCCAGAGCACGTTGTGGTAGGCGGCCAGATAGCCGGGCATGCCCGGCTCGTAGTAGGTGTGGTCCCAGCCGGTTTCGCCGATCAAGACAGGCTTGTCAAACTCGTTCCACATTTTCTGAATTTCGCCGGCGTAGTTCCGGTAGCTCGCCTGGAGCGGGCTATCGCCCTCCGGGGCGAGCCGGCCCGGCTTGGGCATCGGCCAGCGCTGCGCCTCGTAAATCTCCCGGGCGGCGATATCGAAAATCCGGTAGCCGTTGGGCCAGTACATCGGATAAGCCCCGCACTGGGTGCCGGTGGTGGGACGGCCGTAGGGGTCGTGGAGCTTGAAGTAATCGTGGACTTTCCGGCACCAGGCTTCGGCCGCGGCCTGGTCGCCGTGCACCCAGCCATCGGTGCCGTCGATTTCATCGACCACGAACCAGAGGAAAAGGCTGCGGCTGTAACCCCAGCGCGCGATGATGTAGCGGTGGAGCTTCTGCTGGTACTCCCAGGCTGTCGGATCGCGGAAAAAGTCCACGGCCGGACATACCGTCCGGTAGGGAGTGAACCGGTAGCGTGCGTTGCCTCCGCCCCAGACCGTCTCCGAAATGTAGGAATGAAACCAGAGGTTCCAGCTGATGTGGATGTTCCGCTCTTCGCACCAGGCGAAAAGCTGATCCAGGCGGCCGCAGCGGTCCTGGTCGTAGCGGCCGAGGCCGGTGCCCGGGGTCTCCAGGGGGGTCGGGAAGAAACTGATGAAATTGACTCCCCGGCGTTTCAGCTCGTCCAGCCCCGGTTCGGTGATGTGCCCCCGGTTGAATTCCTCGTAGCCGTCGTTGTACCACATGCCGACTCCGTAAAAGGAGGCGCCGTCATCATAAACCAGGTAGCGCTTATTGGGCGCAATTTTCAGCAGGCCGTGATGGGCCGAGGGGACGACGGCGAAGCGGCGGGCCTCGCTCTGAACACTGCCGGTGGAATCGGTCACTTCCACCCGGTAGCTCCAGACGCCGGTTTCGTTCGGGGCGAAACGCACCATCCAGAGACTGTTCCAGCCGGTGGGATTGTAGAAGCCCCAGATGTTCCACTGTTTCCCGGCGGGTGAAGTGAACACCGCCCGCAGATCGACCTGGTCCGGGTCGAACGGGTTGGCGAAGACGGCTTCCAGGCCCAGGCCGATCTCGAACTTCCCGTACAGGCCCACTGTACCGGCTTCGGCGCGGATGGAGGTTATCTGCGGCGCGGCCTCGGCAGTCTCCGCCAAGCCAGCGCCCAGGACCCAGCAGACAACCAGGCAGATAAAAAGTGGTTTCTTTTTTTTGTGCATTTCAGACGACTCCATTTTTCTGACGTTGGCTGAATTGCCGGAGAGGCTGACAAGCTCCCGCCGGATTTCCCAATAGAGCAAACTCGCCTTCAGGGAAAACATCTATTATGTTAAATTTTAATGTCTTACGCAGGGACACAGCGCGTTCACCCTGTATTATGAGGGCCGTGGCCCTGCGCCGCTGTCGAATCCAGGCCAAATGACAAATACCGGCTCGGCCGGTGAAACTCCTCCCGGACCAATCTACTTTCCGCTGATTTTTTCCAGCTCCGCCAGGAGCCTGGCTCTCACCGAGGCGAATCCGGAGGTGTCGAGAGTGAAGTCGGTGAGAGAATTGAACAATTCGCCGCAGTAGACCCGCGACCGGCTGCCGCCGTCATTCAGTATTTTTTCCAGCAGGAAGAGCAGCTCCGTGTCCTCGATCCCGTCCCGGATGTTTTCGAAGCGGATCGTGCTGACCGGCCCCTCGGCCGTGCTGTAGATAAAGCAGCCGTCGCCGTTTGCGGTCTGATAGGAGGCGGGGTCCCAATCGGTCTGGTTGTGGCCGGTCAGGTGCAGCAGCTGGTTCTGGTTCTGCCTCAGGTTGGTGAAGTAGTAGAGGAAGCCGGGCACTTTCTGCTGGTAGGTCATCCACCACAGCCGGCGCGCCTCGATTGCCGGGTATTCGATGAACCAATTGGCATAGGGGTGCGGCGGGCTGATACAGATGTACCACCAGACTTCTTTCCCGCGCCTGCGCGCGGCCTCGGCCCTGGCAAGATCGTAGACCGGGGTGAGCGGCACCCAGATATCCACTTCATCCAGCAGCCCGGAATCCACGCCGTAGCTCGCATCGTAGCCGGTGGTCATGGTGGGGATTTCCGGGTAGCGCTGTTTCAGGAAGCCGAAAGTGCGCTTGATGATCTTGAACATCTCCCCGCCCACCTCGTCGAATCCGTAGAAGTAGGCCAGATGCACCAGACCACGCTTGCGGAGCTGTTCCACGTAGGGATCGAACATTGCGGCCAGACTGTCGAGGTAAGCCTCGTTGTCGAATTCCGCCACGTTTTCGACCCGGCCGCCGATGTACTTGAGATTGAACGCGTTGAGCTGCCCTTTTTTGGCGAAATACTCCACGGTTTCAAGATCCGGCGGCGTGTTCCGGTAGATGTTGTCCACGTTCAGACGGTGATCGGCCAGGAGCTGATGGTAGCGGCGCAGCATACCCTCCGGCAGCTTACCGCCGTAGAGATCGGCCAGATGTTCATCGGAGAAAGTGAACGCGGTGCGCAGGGTGGTTTCCACCGGCAGGGTGACGTCGTAGACCCGCACCTCCAGCGGGATTTCGCCGCCCGGCTCTCCGTTGATCCATAAGCTCAGTTTTCCCCGGTAGGTCCCCGGCTCGGTGGCGGCGGTCGAACGCAGGTTGATCCAGACCGGCATACATTCGCCGGGTTCGGCGTACATCTGGTCGACAGGCAGCAGGGCATCCGGCCACCAGCCGATGAAATCCACCTGGTAGCGCCCCGGGTCCTCGGTCTTCAGGTAGCCCACCTGCAGCGCCTGGTTGCCTTCCAGAGGGAAGGCAGCCCCGCTTTTTTCGTGCCTCAGCTCGCCGATCCGGCAGCCGATCCGCACGGGCCGGCTCGCCAGGAAAACCACCTGCGCACCTTCAAACTCGTTGCGCGCCATTTCGATTTTCAGCGGCTCGGCCTTCGGGCCGGTCTGGCCTTGGGGGGTGATGACGATCAGCGGCTCGCCCTTAACCGGCCGGCTGTCCAGCATCACTTTTTCGGTGGCGCGCCTGTACCAGGCCACCAGCTCGGGGCGCTTCGCCTCCGGCGCCACCTCGAAATTCCCCAGCTCGCGTTGGACCGGGGAGTCGGGCTGCCATTTGAAATCGGTAACAGTCAGCAGGGCGCGGTAGGTTCCGGGGGACAGCGTAGCCAGCTCCAGCGGGTCGTCCCAGGCCCAGCGGAAAATGTGCGTCTCCTCGGACCGGCGCGCCACGGCCCGGCCGGCGGAGTCGACAATCCGCAGGTCGAAGCGGACGCCGTGGTTCGCGGCGGCCTCCACCTTCACCCGGCCGCCGCCCAGAGGGTCCAGCCCCAGTTCGGCCGATTCGACCCGCAGGCTGTCTGCCACCAGGCGCACGTTGTCCAGGATCATTTCACTCCGGCTGGCGCCCAGATGCAGCTCGAGCGTATGCTGGGAGCGCCGCCCGACCCTTTCCGTGAGTTCTACCCGCACCGGGGCCACCTTGCTGTAGATCCGGGCCACCGGAATCTCGCAGGTCATCCGGCTTCCCCCTTCGATTGAAAAGACGCCATTGGCCACCCGCGCGGTCGAATCGTATAGGCCGACCCGCAGATCGATAACCTTACCGCCGGGGTTGTAGACGTCGAACGCCAGCCGGTCGTAGCCCAGCCACTCGTTGTTGGGAAGAAGCCGGCGGCCGATCCTGAGGACTGCTTCGGGGCGGGAGCCCTCCCCGCTGCGCTCGCCGAACACGAGACGGGCAGCCTGAGCGCCGCGGGCGGCGTGGCCGGCCACCAGCTCGGCCTGTGTTTCAGTGAGCTGCCAGTTGTCCAGTGAATTAGCTTCCTCGAAATCTTCCAGCAGCCGCTCGCCGGCCTGCAGGGGGGCCAGGCTGAAAAGAAAAATCAGGGCGATAATGAGCAATCTGGGCATCCGAAACCTCGTAACGTGAAATGGCGGTAATAAGACCAGCTTCGACAGCGGTCGTATCCGAGCTGAAAGTCCTGCCTTCCCATGCCGTTGCGGAATTAAGAACGTAATGCCATTGTACCCTGACTTTTCCGGTTTGACAAGAGCCTGTCCAAGGCCGGGTATTTTTCCGACTGTCCGTTTTACGGAAGCTTGAATAAGTCCGCAGCCGGTGGTATCCTCAGGGGCGCGAAGCCAAATATTTTTCAGGAGGCACAGACAATGGCGAAAATTTACTACGTGGGCGACTGGGCCGTGCAGTGCGGGCCAATCTATGCCGAAACACCGTTCAATTACGCTTTCAAGGGGCTGGAGACGATAAACTACGGGAAATGGCTGAAAGCCGCCCTGGAATCCTCCGGGACCCACAGCGTGGAATCGGTCGCCACCTGGGATTTCTACGGACTGGGGCCGGGCGCCTATGAAAAAATCCTCGAGGAGTACGACCTCCTGATATTCAGCGACGTGGAAGCCAAGAACTTCCAGCTCGCTCCCGGCTTTTTCAACCACAAGCAGTTCGGCACCAAAGTCCTCACCTTCCCAGACCGGATCCGCCTGACAGTGGAGGCGGTCCGGCAGGGCAAAGGGATAATGTTCCTGGGCGGCTGGCTTTCATTCTCCGGGGAAATGGGCAAGGGCGGCTGGAACCGCACCGGGCTGGCCGAGATCCTGCCGGTGGAATGCATGGAATACGAGGATCTGGTCGAGAGCACCGAGGGTTTTACGGCAGGGGAGTACGAGAATTGCAGCTCCCATTTCAACCGGATCGACTTCGACAGCTTCCCGCCGATCCTGGGCTACAACCGGACCTGGCCCCGGGCCGGAAGCGTAGTCCACCTGATTGTCCGGGAGACCGGCGACCCTCTGCTGGTGACCGGCAAGTCCGGCAAAGGCCGGGTGCTGGCCTACATGTCGGATCCCGCTCCGCACTGGGGCTGCAACTTCGTCTTCTGGGAGCACTACGCCGATTTCTGGCTGGCCTGCGCGGAACTGGTTAAATAAAGAACGGGCGAACACAAGGTTCGCCCCTACCGCATTTTCCCTCTACGGCGAAAGGTGACAAAAGGAGATTTACCAAAAAAGCGGTCACGGCCCCGATAAAATCTGTTTGCTCCTACGTTTTTTAGAGGGGGTGGTACGGTATCCGTGAAATCCGTGCTCTATCCGTGTCATCCGTGATTCAGACGCTACGTACCCGGCGCCAGGCCGCGGCCAGAAGCAGGGAGAACAGAACTGCGGAGAAAGTCAGCGCAAGGGCGTGGACCGGCCTGGCGTAAATCCAGTAGCCCGTAGCGAAAAGCGCGCTGTAAATCGCCCCGCACCCCAGAAACATGCAGACCAGGCCCGAGGGAACGTCCCAGCCACGGCCGGATGCGGACCGATCCACCTCCTCTTCCCCAGCCTCCTTGAGCACCGTCCTCCAGCCCGGTCCACCCGGGCGTATCAGCCGGCAGAAGGCAACGAGAGTGCTTTGGTCGGTGGGCCGGCTCACCAGCGTGACCACCAGCCAGCTCGCGGTGGTGATCGCCACGCCCAGGGTGAGTTTCTGCCAGTCGTCCAAGGGGGACAGCCCCAGCCTCCAGTGGATGAATTCGAAATAGACCGCCGCCAGTAAACTGACGACCATCGCGGTAATCTCGCTCAGCGCGTTGATCCGCCACCAGAACCAGCGCAGGATAAACAGTGCGCCGGTGCCGGCCCCCACCTGCAGCATGATGTTGAAGGCCTGCAGCGAGTTCTGCAGCAGCAGGGCCACTGCCCCCGCCGCCGTCATCAATAGCAGTGTGGAAATTCTCCCCACCCGGACCAGCCGTTTTTCATCGGCCTGGGGTCTGAGAAAGCGGCGGTAAAAGTCGTTGACGATGTAAGAGGAACCCCAGTTCAGGTGGGTGGAGATAGTCGACATGTAGGCGGCGAAAAGGGAGGCGACCACCAGGCCCAGCAGTCCGTGGGGCAGGAAAGTGAGCATGGCCGGATAGGCCAGGTCGTTGCGCACGATGGCCGGATCGATGTGCGGGAAACTCCTCCGCAGCGATTCCAGGTCGGGGAAGACCACCAGGGAGGCCAGGGCCACGATGATCCAGGGCCAGGGACGCAGAACATAATGGGCGACGTTGAACAGGAAGGTGGCTCCCAGGGCGTGGTTTTCATTTTTGGCCGCCAGCATCCGCTGGGCGATGTAGCCTCCCCCGCCCGGCTCGGCGCCCGGATACCAGACGCTCCACCACTGCACCGCCAGCGGAATGATGAAGACCGCCAGGAGGGCCCGGCTGTCCGAAAAATCGGGGAACAGGGAGAGCCGGCCGGCCACCGCCGCGTGATTCAGCAGGCCCTCGAGGTGGCCGATCTGAGGCAGGCCGAGGACGTAAACGGCCGCCGCGATCGACCCGGTCATGGCGATGACGAACTGAAAGAGGTCGGTAAACAGCACTCCGCGCAGGCCGCCCAGGGCGCTGTAAACCATCGTGACCCCGGCCGCGGCGATCACGGTGGGCACCGGCCGCACCTGGAACAGCACTCCGCCGATCTTCACTATCGCCAGGGTGACGGCGGCCATGACGATCACGTTGAAAAAAACGCCCAGATAAAGGGCCCGCAAGCCGCGCAGGAAAGCGGCCGGCCGGCCCGAGTAGCGCAGCTCGTAGAATTCGAGGTCGGTCAGCAGGCCGCTGCGGCGCCAGAGCCGCGAGTAAACGAAGACCGTCAACATGCCGGTCAACAGGAATGCCCACCAGAGCCAGTTGCCCGCTACGCCGTGGGTACGGACCAAATCGGTCACCAGGTTCGGCGTATCGGAGGCGAAGGTGGTGGCGACCATCGAGATGCCCAGGAGCCACCAGGGCATGTCCCGTCCCGACAGGAAAAACTCGCTGGTGCTCTTCCCGGCGCGCCGAGCCACGGCGACCCCCACCGCCAGCGACGCCAGGAAAAAAAGAAAGATGCCCAGCCAGTCCACGGTCTTTAACATTCTTTCCTTCTTGTCCTGTCAACCTTGCCGCTCATTCACTCAGAAGGGCCGGCGGCGCCGAAATTCTCCCGGCTGATAGTCAGGAATTCCTCGCACATCGCCCGGATCGCCTCCTGGCTGTGGCCCGCTCCCTTCGGATCGGAATACCACTTTGGCATGAAGCCTCCGTGCGCCGTGCCCAGGCAGTCGGCCATCTTCCGGCAATAGGCGCGTATTTCAGCCGGGTCGCCGCGCGCCATGGTGGCCTGGATGTCCACCGGGCAGAAAAAAGTGATCCGTCCCCGGAACCTGTCGCGCAGAAGCTCCAGCCCCATGTTTTCCTGCTGGTCGAGCTGGAGCACGTCCAGGCCGGTCTCGATCAGGCCCTCCAGGATATCGACGATATGGCCGCAACTGTGCAGGAAGGTATAGAGGCCGGCCGATTGCGCCGCCTCGAAAATCCGCCGGTAGCGCGGCTTCCAGATTTGGTTCCAGCTCTCCGGGGGAATCATCAGCCGGTTCTGCAGGCCCCAGTCGTCCAGGATAAACAGCCCGTCTACTCCCGCCGCGGCGTACCTTTCAATCGCCGCCAGGTTCATCTCCACCAGGATGTCGATCAGCCGGCACAGCTCGTTCGGATGCTCCAGGATGTCCATCCAGGTATTTTCCAGGCCCCGGATGAAGTGCACCCTTTCGTAGATGGACACTCCATAGGCCAGGAGGAATTTATCCCCCGCCTCTTCTCTGGCCCTGGAAAGTCC
>JAZDIG010000290.1:0-9051 GCA_043805105.1 Candidatus Glassiibacteriota bacterium
CACCCGGCTGGCCGGCGACCGGCTCTGCCACTACCACCTCTGCGAGAACGACCGGGGCATCCCCGGCACCGGGCTCGTGGACTGGGAGGGGATCTTCCGGGCGTTGGGTGAGATGAGCTACCGGGGCACTGCGGCGCTGGAATCGTTCGTGGAGGTCAGAGACACCATGCGCGAGGCCACCTGCGGCTGGCGCGACCTCGCCCCGAGCGGCGACGAGCTGGTTACGGAAGGGGCAAAGTTCATCCGGTCCCTGGCGGACAAATACATCGGCCGCTGAAAAAGCATGTTGAACTAATTTCACCTGAATATGAGTAACATGAATTGTAGGGGCGACGTCCCGATGCAATCGGGATCGCCTATACGATAACACATTATATTATAAAAAGTTACACAAGTCCATACCGCATCGTCTTTATTACGGTTTCCTTTCTTACGATATAAGATTTTATTGCAACACACTGTGATAACCGCCCGTTTTTTCGACATGGTTTTTTCCAGTCCGTCTTTGTAGTCCACACCGTAACTATTCCGAGGTAACCGATGACCAGAATCACGTTTACTTTCATGCTCTGTTCAGTCTTGGCCTGCGTATCGATTCTGCCCGCCGCCTGGCTCGACTACCGCGCTCCCCGCGGAATCACCCTGCCGGCGAATATCTCCCCCTCGGTCGCTGAAAGTTCCCCCTGGCAGCGCATGGGCGATCTGTGGGTCCTGTCCAGAGGCCGGCCGGGACTGCTGGAAGCGCCCGCCTGGTGGGAGGGCAACCGCCCGCCCCGCCAGGAGATGGTTGTGCTGGAAATGGAGTATTTTGATAACTTCGCAAAGCCGGTGCGCGCCTCGGTCTACAGCGGACTCGGCTCCTTCGAATACTTCAGCGAGCTGCACCGTTTCGGCGGCGCCGGCGACGGCACCTGGAAAAAAGCCCGCGTGCCCGCCGGCGGCGATTTCATTTACACGAAGCTACCGGAAAAGACGATCCGCTTCCGGCTCGACTCCGACGCCGGCGACCTGCGGGTGCGGAACATTCGCCTGACAGCCCCCCTGCCCGATGAGGAAACCCGCTACAACGCCGAAACCCGTGAATGGGTGGCGCGGGCGCAAGAGAGGGGCCAAATCGATCCGAGCTACTGGGAGAAGGGCGAAAAGCCGGTGATCCCGGCTGAATGGGCCGGCCGGCAGCTGGTACCTTTCCCGCGCAACTGGATGGACCTGGTGCTGCCCAATAGCGCGCCCCGGGCCGGCGAAGCCGGTGCGCCGCTCAGCATGAGGATGTTCCTCAACGAATACGAATCCGCCCAGCTTGGCATCTACGCCAATGCCGGCGACCTGGCCAATGTCACTGTCACCGCCGACCCGCTCATCGATAAAAGCGGCGGGCGCGTGGCCGAAATCTCTCTGCGCGTGGCCGAATACTCCAAGGTCAAGGGCGGGATGCAGCTTCCGAGCTTTTTCGTGGAACCGTTCCCCCAGCGGCTGTGGCCCGCCTGGCCGTTCGAGGTCAAGGCCGGCCGGAGCCAGCTGGTGTGGATCACCCTGCGTACCGATGAAAAAACCGCCAGGGCCGGGAAATACCGCACCACGGTCAGGATTAAGGCGCAGGGAGTAAGCGAAGTGGCCGTGCCCCTGGAGGTGGAAATCCTGGGCCAGCGGCTCCTGACCATGGAACAGGCCGGCCTCAGGCTCGGCGGCTGCACCAGCCGCTTCATTCCCGAATTCGAGATGGAGTGGCTGAAAAGCTACAACCACAACATGGTCAACATCTGGTATCAGAGCGACAGGCCGGAATTGTCCCGGGACGGTGACACTTTCAGCCTGGGCTGGCGCATCTTCGATGAATGGATGGGATCGGCCAAAAGAGCAGGCATGACCGACATCGTCTACTTCCTGGGCGGCAACCCTTACGGCTTCCCCCGGACCATGCACCTGCCGCGCACCCTGGCGGAGGTGATGCTGGGCCTGGACGACCGCGCCTGGCGCGAGCTGGCTTTCCGCGACCCGTACAACGTCCCGCCCGAGCTGGCGGTCCACATCACCGAATGGGCCAGGCGTTTCGGCGAACACGCCCGGGCCCAGGGCTGGCCCAACGTGATCCTCACCCCGTTCGATGAGCCGGCAAAGTGGCACCAGTACGCCTCCGACCTCGGTATGCTCTACTACATCAAGCCGCAGTTCAAGCAGCAGGTGGCGCTCCTGCGCAAAGGAGATCCCCAGGCGCAGATCTACGGGTCGATCCACCATTACTACGGCGGAATCGAATTCCTGGAGGACGTGGACATCTTCTGCACCAATGCCGTGGCCGAAAACTGGAACCTGCCGGACGAAGTCCGCGCCGCCGGCAAGACCCTCTGGCAATACTCCTCCACCACGGATAAGACCACGCCGGCTGTGCCGCGCTATACGTTCGGCTATTACTTCGCCGGCCACGGCAGCGTGGGCAGCCTGGTCTGGGCCTACAACTGGGGCAACCGGTTCGACACCCTGGACGGCGAAAACTGGATGTACGTCTTCACCACGCCGTTCGAGGTGGTGCCGATGCCGTTCGCCGAGGGCCTGCGGGAGGCCTGGGACGACCGGCGGCTGATCGAGACGGTCAGGAAAAAGGCCGCGGAAAAGGGAATCGACCTGACTGCTTTCTGGGACGGCTTTTACAAGGAAGTATCAACCAGCCGGGGCCGCGGCGGCCGGAGCACGCTTGATGATTTTTGGGAACAGGCCCGGAGCGCTCAGGTCATGGACGAGTGGAGGAGTGAGCTGACAGCGAAATTGCTGGAGCTTGAAAAGAACTGAGCTTAAACCAGAGGAAAAGTCAAAGCCGCTCCCACGGGCGGCTTTTTTTATTCAACTCTCCAGCGCCTCCGGCAGCCGTTCCACGAACTCCCTTATCTCGTCCCGCACCCGGCGGAAAATTTCCAGCTCTTCGGCCTCGTCTGTGACCCAGGCGCAGAGCGTATAGGGGTCATCGAAAGGGACGTGCAGCACGCGGGGGCGGCAGGCAAGCGGCGGGCAGATTTCGTGGGCCGCGCTGCAGAGGGTGACCAGGTAATCGAACCGGCAGTCCTGCACCTCGTAGACTGTCTTGGATTCCTGGCCGGATATGTCCACCCCGGCCTCGGCCATCGCCCGCACTGTCCGGCGGCTGAGGCCGCTGGCGAGGATACCGGCGGAGGACGGCTCGATCAGGTCGCCCTTGAGGTGCCGGGCCCAGCCCTCCGCCATCTGGCTCCGGCAGGCGTTGCCGTAACAGAGGAAAAGGATTTTGAGTTTGTCAGACATTCCGGGTTTCCGCGCGATTCAGTTGCCTGAATGTCGGATTTAAACTGACGGCAAGCCCCAAACGCCGTACGGCTGAATTATGCTGTCGCTTTACCGATTGGGCAATATCGGCGGATCATCATCAGCCATTTCATTCCGCGGCATCAGGGGCGAGCTTATCCCGAAGGATGTTTTCCGGAAATTTATTTGGTTCGAGTTCGCTTACCGACTGCTGCTAATCGTCCCGACCTCCCCCTTACAACTTGACACTCCCGGCGTTCTCTGGTATTTTCAATAGAATGTAAGCCTTGCGAAAGTGGCGGAACTGGCAGACGCGCAGGATTTAGGATCCTGTGGGGCAACCCGTGGGGGTTCAAGTCCCCCCTTTCGCACCAAATATGTGATCAACCTGTATTCAAGCCCGGAAAACCAGCGGCGGATAAGGCAGACGTGATGGCGGATACGGAACTGAAAGTAGACCTGACCGAAAGCGGCCCCTGCGAAAAAACGGTGAACGTCACGGTCGGGCCGGATGCGGTCAAATCCGCAAGGGAAAAGGTGATCCTGCAGTTCAGGAAGGAAGCCAGGATCAAGGGCTTTCGCCGGGGCAAAGCTCCTCGCCGGCTGGTCGAACAGACTTACGCCGAATCGATCCGGGAAGAGCTGCTGCAGAATGTCATCCAGGACAGCTTCCAGAAGGCGGTGGAAAAGGAAAAAGTGGTGCCGCTCACCCGGCCCCTGGTCGAACAGGCGGACCTGGCCGAGGATTTCCGGGTCACCTTCAAGGCGCGCTTCGAGGTCAGCCCCCGGATCGAGCTCAACCGCTACCGGAAATTCAGGATCGAAAAGAAAGTCCGCAAGGTCACCGATGTCGAGGTCGATAAAATTATCGCGGACCTTCGCGAACAGAATGCGCATTTCATCCCCAAGACCGGCCCCGCCGCCCGGGGCGACTACCTGCTTCTGGACTTCCGGGTGGTGGACGACGAAGGCCATACCGGCGCGGATGGCAGCCGCACCAACCAGTTGGTGATGGCCGGCCACGCTGACGAGCTGGCCCTGTTCAGCCACGCCCTGGTGGGACTGGCCGAGGGCCTCGGCCAGAAAATCGAAATCGACTTCCCGGCCGACTACCCCGATGAAACGCTCAAGAGCCACCGGGTGACCTACATCGTGGACGTCAAGAGCGTACGGGAAAAGAAGCTGCCGGAACTGGACGACCACTTCGCCAAACAGGCGGGCGGGGTGGAATCGCTCGACGAGCTGAAAAAGCTCGTCCGCAAACGCCTCGAACACGAAATCGAGCACCGCGCCGAACATGCGTTGGAGGAAGAACTGTTCCGCCAGATCATCGAGGCCAACCAGTTCGATATCCCCCGCTCGCTGGTCGACCTCGCCATCGCCCGCCAGATCGAAAACCTCAGGCACCAGCGCCGCAGCGTGGGTGACGTGGGCAAGTTCGCTGAGGTGATGCGCCCCCTGGCCGAATTCATGGTCAAGCGCGAATACGTGATCGGCGAAATCGCCCGGGCCGAAAAGATCGAGGCCACCGACCAGGAAGCCCACGCCCGGATCGAAACCTACGCCGCCCAGCTCGGCCAGACCGTCGAGGAAGTCCGCAAGGACTTCCGCAGCCGCGAAGCCATGGACAACCTGCGCAGCCTGATCGTGGTGGACAAGGTGCTGGATTTCCTCAAACAGAACAACGACAACACTCAAGTGGAAGACAAGTCCTGAAGGAGAGCTCCATGAGCCTGATCCCGATGGTGATCGAAAAGAGCGGGAACGTAGAGCGGGCCTACGACATCTATTCCCGCCTGCTGAAGGACAGGATCATCTTTATCGGCACCCCGATCGATGACCAGATCGCCAACCTGGTGATCGCCCAGCTTCTGTTCCTGGACGCCCAAGAATCGGAAAAGGAAATTTATCTCTACATCAACAGCCCCGGCGGGGTGGTCTCCAGCGGCCTGGCGATCTACGACACCATGCAGTACATCCGCCCGGACGTCAGCACGATCTGCGTGGGCCAGGCGGCCAGCATGGGCGCTTTCCTTCTCTCCGGCGGCGCCAAAGGCAAGCGCTATTGCCTGCCTCACGCCCGGTTGATGATCCATCAGCCGGCGGGCGGTACCCAGGGCCAGGCCAGCGACCTGGAAATCTACACCCAGGAAATAGTCAAAACCAAGAAACTGCTTAACAAGATCATGGCGGACAACACCGGCCAGGACCTGAAAAAAATTGAAAAAGACACCGATCGCAACTTCTTCATGTCCGCCGAGGAGGCGAAGAAGTACGGTCTGGTCGATGAGATCATCGAACATCACTGAGGCAGTCGAACCGGCACCACTTTCAGGCGGGAGCGAGATGAAAAACCGTGACGGCCAGATCAAGAGCGGGCTGTTCTGTTCCTTCTGCGGTAAAAGCCAGAAGCAGGTCCGCAAGCTGATCTTCGGGCCCAACGTCTTCATCTGCGACGAGTGTATCAGGCTCTGCAACGAAATCCTGGTGGAAGACGAGGCGCGCAAGGCCCAGGAAGGCACCCGTCGGCTGATGTCGCCCCGCGAAATCAAGGAGTTCCTCGACCAGTACGTGATCGGCCAGGAAATGGCCAAGAAAACCCTTTCGGTGGCGGTCTACAACCATTACAAACGCACCGAAAGCGATATTACCACCGATGACGTCGAGATCGAAAAGAGCAACATCCTGCTCATCGGTCCTACCGGAGTGGGCAAAACTCTGCTGGCCCAAACCCTCGCCAAGCTGCTCAACGTGCCGTTCGCCATCGCCGATGCCACCACCCTCACCGAGGCCGGCTACGTGGGCGAAGATGTCGAGAACATCCTCGTGCGCCTGCTGCAGGCCTCCGATTACAACGTGCGCGAAGCCGAGCACGGGATAGTTTACATCGACGAGCTGGATAAGATCAGCCGCAAGAGCGACAACCCCTCGATCACCCGCGACGTTAGCGGCGAGGGAGTCCAGCAGGCCCTGTTGAAAATCCTCGAGGGCACGATCGCCTCAGTCCCGCCCCAGGGCGGCCGCAAACACCCGCAGCAGGAATACATCCAGATCAACACCAAGCACATCCTCTTTGTCTGCGGCGGCGCCTTCGAGGGGCTGGAGAAAACCATCCAGCGCCGGATCGGCCAGCAGTCGATCGGATTCAGCGCCAAGCCCCGGGAAGCGCGCAAAATCAAGCAGTTCGAAAAGTTCGAAGTCTTCAAGAAGGTGGAGCCCGAGGACCTGATCAACTACGGCCTGATCCCCGAGCTGGTGGGCCGTCTGCCGGTCTGCACCGCCCTCTGCGACCTCGACCGCGAAGCCCTGATCCGCATCCTGATCGAACCCAAGAACGCCCTGGTAAAGCAGTTCAAGAGAATTTTCGAGCTCGAAGAAGTCAACCTCACCGTGGAGGACGATGCCCTGGAAACCATCGCCGACATCGCCATCCGGCGCGGCAGCGGGGCCAGGGGTCTGAGGGCGGTGATGGAAGAGGTGATGCTGGAGCTGATGTTCGATATCCCATCGCGCAAGGACGTCGAGGAAATAGTCATCACGCGCAAGGCGGTGGAGCAGAAGGAAAAACCCCTGCTGATCCTCAAGGGCAAGGCCCAGAAAAAACAGGCCTGAGCCGAAACCACTCGAACGGGACGGGAATCTCCCCGGCCAGAGGCCCTCCGATGAAGACGGCGCAGATTTACCGCAGGCTTTTTACCGTACTCCCGGCGGCAGCCTTGCTGTTCGGCTGCGCTTCGCTTCCGCCCACCCAGTATTTCACGATCAGCCGGCTTTCTCCGGAAAGCCCTCCCGGCGGGAAAATCGCCCTGTCTGTGGGCGTGCCGCAGTTCGAGGCCGAGGGAGTCTACGCCAGTGACAACCTGCTCTACCGCCGCGGCACACACGAAATCGGCGTCGACTACTACCGCCGCTGGGGCGTACCGCCGCAGAAAATGCTGGCCGAGGCTACGGTCGACTACCTGCGCGCCGGCGCCATCTTCACCGATGTGGTGCGCATGCCCACCCTCACCGATGTCGACCTGGTGCTGGCCGGACGCATCCTGCACCTGGAAGAAACCACGGGCGAGGCGGGCGGAAGGGTCGTGCTGGTCGAGCTGGAATTCGTGCTCAAACGCTTCGTCAATAATGATATCCTCTGGCGCGAGAGAGTGTCGGCCAGTACCCCGGTGACCGTTGCCCAAAGCGCCGAAACGGTCGTGGCCGCCACCGAAAACGGTGTCCGCTCCTGCCTCGGCCAGGCGGTCAGCTCGCTCCTGGCCTCGTCCTCTGCTATAACTTCCGTGGCCAAATGATCGGCATCTTCGATTCAGGCGTTGGCGGGCTGGCTATTCAACGCCAGATCGGCCGCTTTCTGCCCCGGATCGACATCGCCTACCTGGCCGATACCGCGGCCTTCCCCTACGGCCCTAAGACCCCCGAATTCATTATCGACCGGACAGCCCGGATTTCCCGCGCCCTCATCGAGCGGGGAGCGCGGTTGATCGTGGTGGCCTGCAACACCGCCACGGTGGTGGCGATTGAAAGCCTGCGCCGCAAATTCAACCTGCCTTTCGTGGGCGTCGAGCCGGCGGTCAAGGTGGCGGCCGAGCTGGCCCCGGCCGATGGCCCGATCTACGTCCTCCTGACCCAAAACAGCGCTCTCGGCCGCAAGTACACCGAGCTGGTCCGGCGGGTGGCCGGGGGCCGGCCGGTCCGGGCGGTTTGCCTGGACCTGCTGGCCGAGGTGGTGGAGGACGGCTCTTTCACCCGGCCGGAAGTGCGGCAGCGTATCGAAGCCGAAGTCCGGGAGGCGGTGGGGGAACCGCCGGAGGGCTCACAAGTGGTGCTGGGTTGCACCCATTACGTTTTCCTGCGCGAGCTGTTCCAGGAAATTTTCGGACCGGGGGTAAACGTGCTGGAGCCCAGCCTGCCCGTGGCCGAACAGGTGGTGCGGGTGGTGAAAAAGCTTGGGATTCCGGTGGAGGAGTCCGGCCGCCGGGAGTACCTCTCGACCGGCGACCCGGAAGCTTTCGCCTTGCGCCTGCGCCTGCTGACCCGAGAAAGTCCCGGACCATCAGGAGTTCTCCGCTTCTCTTTCGATTAATTCAGTAACACTACTTCCGGTGACTAACCTTCGAGAAGGCCCGTTTACACACCCCGGCCGCTTCGCGGCCACCCCTCTTGTCAGAGGGGACTGGCTCCACCCGGCCACGCTGGCGACACTTCAGTTAATAATATTTCTATCACTTTAATAAATAAGAACTTATACCTAATAAAATCCCCTCTAATAAGAGGGGAAACAGGGGTGTGTCTGCATCTACCGGCCCCGGTCTAAGTCTTGCCTTTTGAATTCCCCCACTCCGGCAGCCCTTCCGCCACCTCGCGGAAATAGGTCATGGCCGGGTTGCGGCGGAACTCCCGCAGGTAAATCTCGATCAGGCCCCGGTCGGCAAAACTGTAGAAGCTCTCCTCGCCCACAATCACGTGGTCCAGCAGCCGCACCTCGATCAGGCTGGTGGAGAAAACGATGTCGCGGGTGAGGTTCTTGTCCTCGGTGGAGGGAGCGGGGTCGCCGGAGGGATGGTTGTGCGCCACCACGATCGCGGCGGCGTTGGTGTTGAGAGCCTTGCGCAGCAGCTCCCTCAGGTAGATCACGTTGTAGCTCATGGTGCCCTGGAACAGGTCCTCGGCGTGCATCACCGCGTGGCGGGCATCCAGGTAGAGCACCTTGAAGACCTCGATGTCCAGGTCCCGCATGCTGTGGCGCAGGTAGTCGTAGACGTCGGAGGAGCCGTGCAG
>JAZDIG010000291.1:0-2671 GCA_043805105.1 Candidatus Glassiibacteriota bacterium
TCCTGATACAGACCCTCCATATCTGCCAGGCGCAATGCCTCGAGTTCATCTAGTCCAAGGGTAATGTTCTCTCTGGAGGAGAAAGGAATCCCGGCGGGCTTGAATATCCTGACATCCGGCATTTCCTGTATTCTTCGGCAATTTCTCGGTCTCGACATTCGATCCGTCCTTTCAACTAATTATAAGCATATGCTCATAATAAAGCAAGATTAGATTTTTACCTAATTCAAATATGGCTTTGACCGCCTCCACTTCCGGCCGCACTGATTATCAATCCCGACCGGTATCTGCACCTGAAAACCGCGAAATGATTTTTCACGGTGGTATTTTCTTAAATATATGGCACTTACAGATTTTTGGGTCACACGCCTTTCATGAATAGGGCCTTCCATCACCTTTGACAAAAACTCACAGATTTATTAAATATAAAAAATATTCTTTATCCTGGTTCTCCGGATCGTATTATCTCAAACTTTTTTTCTGAAAAGGCCCCAGATGGGCAGGCTACTGGATTATACAGGACTTACTTTCGATGATGTCATGCTCGTACCGCGCCGGAGCGAGGTGCTGCCCGGCGATGTGGACCTTACCACGCGCTTTACCCGGAAGATCGGCCTCAACCTGCCGCTGGTCAGCGCGGCGATGGACTCCGTGACCGAAAGCGAAATGGCGATTGCCATGGCCCGCGAGGGCGGAGTGGGCGTGATCCACAAGAACATGTCGATCCAGCGCCAGACCGAGGAGGTGCGCCGGGTCAAGCGCAGCGAGAGCGCGATTATCGACAACCCGATCACGCTCCCCCCGGATGCGCTGCTGAAGGACGCCATCGAAGTGATGAGGCGGCACAACGTTTCCGGGATCCCGATCACCGAGAAGAATGGCATCCTGGTGGGGATCGTAACCCACCGCGACATGCTGTTCGAAACCGATGAAGAGCGTCCGCTGAGGGAGCTGATGACGACCGGGAATAAGCTGATCAGCGCCAGTGAGGGTATCAGCCAGGCCAAGGCTCAGGAAATACTGCACCGCAGCCGGATCGAAAAGCTGCCGATCGTGGATAAGGATGGCAGGCTCAAGGCCCTGGTGACCGTTAAGGACCTGATCAAGCGCAGTCTCTTCCCCAACGCCAGCAAGGACGGCAAGGGCCGGCTGATCGTGGCCGCCGCCGTGGGCACCAGCAGCGAAACCGTGGACCGGGCGCTGGCCCTGCGCGATGAGGAAGTGGACGTGATCGTGATCGACACCGCCCACGGCCACAGCCTCAAGGTAATGGAGACGGTCGAAACGCTGCGCAAGATTCTCGCGGATGTCCAGATCGTGGCGGGTAACGTGGCCACCGCTGAAGCAGTGCGGGAGCTGGCCCTGCTGGGCGTGGATGCGGTCAAGGTGGGGATCGGCCCCGGGTCGATCTGCACCACCCGGGTGATTGCCGGCGTGGGTGTGCCCCAGTTGTCGGCGGTGCTGGACTGCGCCGAGGAAGCCGACAAGCACGGCGTGCCGATTATTGCCGATGGTGGTGTCCGTTATTCCGGCGACGTGGTCAAGGCCCTGGCCGCCGGCGCTCAGACCGTCATGCTGGGCAGCCTGCTGGCCGGCACCGAGGAAAGCCCGGGGGAAACCGTGCTCTACCAGGGCCGTACATTCAAGGTCTATCGCGGCATGGGGTCGCTGGGCGCGATGAAGGACGGCAGTCGGGACCGCTACAGCCAGGAAGACATCGAAGGCTCGAAGCTGGTGCCAGAGGGAATCGAGGGCCGGGTGCCGTTCAAGGGCCGGGTCGCCGATACGATCCACCAGCTCGCCGGCGGCCTGCGGTCGGGCATGGGTTACTGCGGCGTACGCACGGTTCAGGAGCTGGCCGAAAAGACATCCTTCCTGCGCTGCACGATCCAGGGCATACGTGAAAGCCATCCACACGATGTAACGATCACGCGGGAAGCCCCTAACTATTCGTTGGAATGAGATGGAAGCCAAAGAAGAAAGCCTGCGGGTCGGTGAAATTTCCTTCACCAACACCCGGAACCTCTATTACTACCTCAGGAAGCTCTGCCGCGAGCCAGGTATCCGCTACCTTAAAGGCACCCCGGCTCAGCTCAACTGCCTGCTGCGCTCCGGCGAGATCGATCTCTGCGTGAGCTCTTCCATCGAGTACGCCTACGATTCGAGCCGGTACCTCGTGCTGCCCGGTTACGGAATAGCTTCCAGGGGACCGCTGCCCAGCATCCGTCTTTTCAGCCGGGTCCCCCTGGAGCGTCTCGACGGCGCCACGATCTGCCTCACCACGGAAAGCGCCACCAGCGTGGCCCTTTGCCGGGTGCTGCTGGGCCGGCTCCTGGGCCAGGAAAACCGCTACGTCACCCTGTCGGCCGACCTGGAGGACGGGCTGGCCGAAGCCGAGGGCCTGGTGCTGATCGGCGACCGGGCGCTGGCGGCCAACCCCCGGGCCCTCCAGTTCGACCTGTACATCTACGATCTGAGCCTCCTCTGGCAGCAACTGACCGGCTTGCCCTTCGTCTTCGCCCTCTGGATCATCCGCGAGGATTCGGCCCTGGCCGCCGGCGAACTCCTCTCCAGGTTCTGGCGGGCGCTGATCCGCTCGCATGAGCTGATAGCCGATCCGGATGAGACGTTGATCCGCTCCGTACTTGCCGACAGAAACTACTTCACCCGT
>JAZDIG010000292.1:0-5398 GCA_043805105.1 Candidatus Glassiibacteriota bacterium
CAGCAGCGGCGCTTCCCGCTGGCCCAGCAGGCTCGTCAGGGCGCGCCGGACCGTGCGGCCTGCGTTACAGGCCGGCATCAGGTAGCTGACTGTGGGATCGGTTTTCATGCGCGACCAGAAAAAGCGAAAGGGCGGCCTGCCGGCCGCCCTTCGCAGGATCACAGGGAATCCAGCTATCCTACTTCGATTGGCGGCAGAGTTCGAGCGCGCCGGTGGTGACGTAGTACTTGGAAAGCAGATTCGCGTACTCCCATTCCGGCAGCGGCCCGTTGTCCAGGTATTTGAGGAAGCCGGCGGCGACCTGGCCGAAATGCGCCTCGTGGCCGATCCGGTAACTCTGCGGAATCAGAATCCGCCAGCGCTGCCCCTCCTCGGCCACGCTCACGCCCGGGTATTTCCCCTGGGCCAGCCGGGACACCAGGCTCTCCAGCGCCCGGCCGACAGCGGCCCGGTCCGCGCCCGGGGCGGCTTCCACGTAAAGCTCGGGCTGGTAGTTCTGTTCCTTCTCCTGCAGCACCAGCACGTGGGCCAGGGTGCCCCTGATCACGGAATAATGGGTGTCCCCGCTGCCCTCCGGCGCCTCGAAGCTCCACACTACCTGCACGGAACAGTTCACCCCCCGCACCTTGAAGTTCATCTGGCCGTTGCAGAAGTAATCGAGCTTGCCGCTGGAATTCAGCTTCAGACTGGACGGGAAGTCCGGCAGGGTGGTCACTTTTTCGAACTGCGACCGGTCGATCTCGGTGGACCAGTGGCTGGCCGACACCATCTGGATGTCCCGGTCGTGCACGATCGGCTGTTCGGGCCAGAGCACCCAGAAGATGATGTCCACCAGGTGGGTGGTCACGTCTACCAGGCCCTCGCCCTGGACCTGGGTGTCGAAGAACCACCAGGGCCTTTTGTTGGGCCGGCCGGCCACCAGCTTGTATAGGTAGTGCGCGCTTTTCTTGACCACCGCCGGGTCGTCCGGAGTACCCTCGACTACCGTGCCGAAAGTGGCCTGGTCCTGGATGATTTCCCGCTGCAGGATGGTGGTGATCTCGTGGCGCTCGGTCATGATGTCGTAGACCAGCCGGCCGCTCTTTTTGGCCTCGGCGACCACCTCTTCCAGCACCGGCAGCTTGGCCGGATCGATCACCCACGGCTTGTCCGCCAGCACGTTCAGCCCGCCCTTGACACAGGCCAGGATGCGGTCGATCTTGGGCTGGTTGCGGCCCGAAAGAATGGCGATGTCGCCGAATTTTTCAGCGAGCATGACCTGTTCGCAGTCGGGGCCCAGACTGATATGGTAACGCCAGCCGGCCGGGTCCTCGGCCCGGGTGTTGAACGCGGTCACGCGCGCCATGTGGTCCACGAAATCATCGCCCACCGGCGCGTAGATTCCCACCAGCGGGGACACACCGGCATAGGAAGCGGGCTTGAACACCAGGGCGGTATGGAAATGGCCGGGATCGAGCACCACGAAACGGTGTTCCTTGGCGGCGGCGGCCGGCGGTTCCGCCTGAGGCGCGGGGCCGGGTGCACAGCCGGCGGCTGACAGAAGTACTACCAGAAAAGAGGCGGCAGCTTGAACGAAACGGACTGGTCTGGACATTTATCCCCCCGGGAAAGTTCTGGGCTTTGAAGAGTTGCTATTGGTAAAATGAAATAGCTTTCGTTTATTCGGATTCATGAATTGTCGAATCGGAGGCTGTAAAAGCCCCGAAGCCCATAATGTCCGGTTAACTTATTGCCGTGCTGGAACTCAAGCTCCTTAGCGGGCGTACACGAACTTTACTTCGGTAGGAAACAAATCACGGTTTCGGACTCTCGGAACACGCCCGGGGCCGGTATATCCGGGGGCTGCGCTGTCCGAGCCTGAATAATGCAAGCGGAGCAGTGGCGGCGTGCACACCACGGTCGGAAAAAGGGCCGTGGCGTGGCGGGCGATTCGCGTCAGCGTGCCCCGCACCGTGGCAGCGGAGTAAAAGCCCTGGAAACATCATAAGCGGGATATAGACCAAGGCCAGGCGAGTTCGCGGCCCCCGAGGCCTTTGCCTACTTTCGGCCTGCGAAAGTAGGGAAAAAAGCTTTTCCTGACAAATCTTGCAGTTTCCTGACCGTTTTATACCCTGAGTTATAGGCGCGCTGAAATACCGCATTGAGTCGGGATAGTTGCATGAACCAAGATAAACCCCCGGAAGGGCAAGATCAAGAACCTCTGGCGCTATCGGCGCGGGCTGTTTTTTTGCGCATTTCTTGACACTGCCGGACCGCAGTGCTATTTAGAATTGGACGCGGCGCGGACGGATGTTCCGGTCCCCCGCGGCGCCGCCTCAGACTCGAAACCCACCCCGTGCCGGAGAAACCTCTATGAAAAAATCCAATCCGCTGAGCCGGAGAAGTTTCCTGGCCGACAGCGCCATCGCCATTTCCGCCCCGGCCGTCCTGGGCCTGGCCGGCAGGCTGACAGCTCAGGATTCCGCAGCGGTAAGGTTCGCCATGATCGGTATAGGCGGACGCGGCAGCGAACTGTTGAGCCAGGCGCTCAAAGCGCCCGGGGCCCGCTGCACCGCACTCTGCGACATCAGCGACGAGGCCCTGGCCCGGGCCTCGCAGGCCGCATCCGAACACAAGCCCGCCACTTTCAGCGATTACCGGAAAATGCTCGAGAAGCAGGAGATCGATGCGGTGTTCGTGGCCACGCCGCCCTATCTGCACAAAGACATGATCCTGAATGTACTGGCCTCCGGACGGAGCTGCTACACAGAAAAGCCGGTGGCGCTGACCGTCGAGGAAATCGGGGCGGTGGCCGAGGCGGCCAAGAGAGCCAAGGGCTGCCTGCAGGTGGGCCAGCAGATTCGCTACCAGACGCAGCTCCGTCAGCTCATGCCGCGAATCCACCGGGGCGAGTTCGGCAAGATCGGCTTCATCCGCGGCCAGCGCTACGCCGACTGGGAGGGCCCGGGCTCGCGCGGCCCGATGAAATGGCTCTGGAACATCGCCCGGAGCGGGGACCAGATCGTCGAACAGTCGGTGCACGAGCTGGACCTGATCAACTGGATCATGAACGGCCACCCGCTGCGCGCCGCCGGCCTGGGCGGCCAGAACCTGATCCACGAGCCTCCCGGCGCGGACGTCTTCGACACCTACGGCCTGGCCTTCGACTACTCCGGCGGCCGCCAGGCGGTCTTTTCGATGGTCAAGTACGCTCCCTACACGCACAACCTGGGCGGCCGGATAATCAACGCCTACTGCGAAAAGGCCTCCGTGGACGTCCAGCTCTCCGACCCCTGCACCATAGTCTGGCGCGGGGAGAAAGCTCCCGAGCCGGAGCAGGTGCACGTGCCGGACGTGGATTTCACCTTCGAGGCGATCAAGGACTTCTTCCGCTGCGTCAGGGAAGGCGACCGGCCGTTCTGCGACGTCGAAACCGGCGGGACCGCGGCCCTCACTGCGCTCCTGGGCCGCAAGGCCATGTACGAGCGGAGGGTGGTGACCTGGGAGGAGCTGTTGGCCGAGGGTGCGCCGGTCAAGCCGGTGTGGAGTTGAACTGAAAGTAAAATCCGCCTGTTTCGAAGGCGGAAGAAATCATGGTATGGGCGGTTCGAGAATCGCCCCATGACTTTTGCCCGATTTAGTGTAGGGGCGACCGGCTGGTCGCCCGCGCCAGCCGCAGAGGCGGCAAGTCCCCTCTGACAAGAGGGGTGCCCTGCGTAGTCCCGATAAATCGGGCGAAGCAGGGCGGGGTGTGTAATACAATACTTCATTTATGAATAAATATGGTTCTAAACTGCCAAATCCATCGTAAATGATTGAATCTGTGTGTTAGCTATCAGGTTGAATTAACCGCAACTGAATTTTTCCCAAAGGAGGCGACATGAGTCTGAACAGACGGGATTTCCTGACCAGTGCAACTGCCGCGGCTGTCGGCGCGGCAATCGGGGCCGGACGGGCCGAGGCCCAGGCTCTGGCCGTTAAAAGTTCGAGCGACACCCTGCCGGTGCGGATCGGCATGACCGACTGGAACCTGGGAGAGCGCGGCGTGGTGGAAAAGGTGGCCCTGGCCCGGCAGATCGGCCTGGACGGGATTCAGGTGAGCGTACTGTACCCCGAGGACGGCCTGCACCTGCGCGATCCCAAGCTGCAGGGCGCCTACCGCAAGGCTGCGCTGGATAACGGCGTGCAAATCTGCTCGCTGGCTATCGGCAGCCTGGGCCCCGGCGAACCGTTCAAGAGCGAGCCGATGGGCGTCATGCGCGTGGCGGACGCCATCGAGGTGGCGCGAAATATCGGCACCAACGACATCTTGCTGCCATTCTTCCGCGACAACGCGCCCAAGACCGATGAGGAGTTCAAGCGGATCACCAACTCCTTCAAGGAGCTGGCCCCGATCGCCGAAAAACACCAGGTGGTGGTGAGTATGGAATGCTCGCTGAGCGGCGAGGAGCACATGCGGATCCTGGACGCCGTGGGGTCTCCCTGGATCGGCGTTTACATGGACCCCTGGAACTGCTCTTACTACGGCCACGATCCCATGGTGGACATCTCGCTCATGAAAAACTACATCCACCAGGTGCACGTCAAGAACGGCAAGGAGCTGATGAGTGGGCCCAACGAACGCGGGTTCGCCTGGCCGGAAGTGTCCGAGTTGCTCTATAAGATCGGGTACAAGGGTTGGTACGTGCTGGAAACCGGCGCTCCCAGCGGAGACCTGACCGCGGACACGCGGAAGAACATCGAGTACGTGCGGAAAAATTTCCGGACGCCGGCCTGAAATTGGCGCAGGCTGGTCTTTCTTGGGGAGACCGGCGCGCGGGCCGGGACATTCCCCGAACAAATGGAATACCGACTGTAGGGGCGCACCCCCGTGTGCGCCCTTTTTATTAGGGATACGTCCACACGAGCCGGGTGGAGCATCCGTGAAATCCGTGTCACCGCCGAGGTTCTGAATCACAGATGTCACGGATAAAAGACGGATGACACGGATCCACCACACCCCGCGGGCGAACACGAGGTTCACCCCTACAAAATGAACTACTCTGCGGGCGACCTTTGCCCAGGGGAAAGCGGTATTTCAAATATAAACAATCTGTACTGTACGGGCGGGTTTCAAACCCGCCCCTTGTGTATATGGGGAGAATTAGGGGCGGATACAGGGGTCCGGCCGGGAGCCGGGTAAATCCCCCTGTATCCCCCTGGCCAAGGGGATTAATCCGATGTAGGGGCGGTTCGCGAACCGCCCCAAAAGCAGGATGCCGGAGCCAACCGTAGGGGCGCACCCCCATAAGCGCTAAGTTGTTATCATTGACATTTAATCTTTCAGGATGATTTGAATGACACACCCCGCCCCGGAAGCCGGGGCACCCCTCTTGCTAGAGGGGAGTTAACCACTTGTCATTCAGGCACTTGCACATTG
>JAZDIG010000293.1:0-7336 GCA_043805105.1 Candidatus Glassiibacteriota bacterium
GACTGGCAGGTCAGGCAATTGAACAGAGGCAGATAATCGTCACTGGCTAATTTCTGCTTGCCGAGAAATACCACGTTTTTATGCTTGCATTTCATCGGTCCGAATCCTAAATAAATCCAGGAACCCGATCGAACTGATAACAGTTTATTGAAATAGCAATAAGTATGCCAGATTTAAGGCGATATTCGCCCGGTCCGGCCGGTCAATTGTTCCCGGCAATCTTGAATTAATGTGTTGCCAGTCAGCGATTTTCTCATCTCCTGAATTTATTTCAAGTTACGGCAATCATTATATACAGCTCTTAAGGTATGATTCTTAATCTCTTCAATATCAAGTGTTTATCGGTATTCGTCATTTTCTTTATCCTTGTTCCCGGTAATTCCTCCATGAATGCGGCAAACCGCCCGGAATCGCTCGAAAACGCAATCCAGGCCCCAGCGGGCTGGGAACCCTCCGGCTACCAGGGGTCTTATGCAGCCGCCAACCTCCACGAATACCTCGACGGCGGCGCCGAACGCTACCTCGGCTACGGCTTCCGGCAGCTCCTCGTCCGGGAATTCCTGGAAAACGGTACCGCATATAAGGTAATCGTGGAAATTTACCGGCTGGACTGCCCGGCCAACGCTTTCGGGATATACTCCTCCGACCGGGCCGGGAAGCACCCGCAGGGCATCGGCAGGGACGCGGCGCTGGGGGATTACCTGCTTCAGTTCTGGCAGGACAGCTATTTCGTCCGGATACAGGACATCGACCTGGCCGGAGTGTCCAGGAGCCGTCTGGCCGAATTCGGCAGAGCGGTTTCGGCGGGGCTGCCGACGGGTTCGAGCCAGGACTACCCGCCGATATTGGCCCTGCTGCCCAGCCGGAGCCTCGACCCGGAATCAGTCTGTTACTTCCACACCCGCAACTCGCTCAACAGCTTCGTCTACCTTGGCGATGACAACCTGCTGGGCCTGGATGAAACTACTCAGGCGGTCACGGCCGAATATGAAACGGGCGCTCAGCCGGCAACATTCCGGCTGGTGCTGATCCAGTACCAGGATGCCGGCTCATGCAGCCGGAGCCAGCGGCGGCTGGCAGAGGCGGCCGGCAGGATCGCCCAGGCAGGGAACCTCGAAATCGGCCGTATCACCGCCATCAAGAACTTTCTGTTCGTCACGTTCGGTGCTGCCGACCAGCAGACACTCGATGGACTCGAAAGCGCAGTCGCCAATAAAATCAGGTAAGCCTGCAGGGGTGTTGGAATTGCTTATTCCAACACCCCTGATATGAAAAATGAAGCTTGTTAGGCTGTCAAGGGCATGTGAATCGGCTAAAGGCCGCCCCTTGACAGCCTTAATCTCAAACTTTCTTATATTTCAACACGCTTCTGCAGGAGGCCGAAAATGAGCGGAGCGCATGAAGACAGGAGCATCACCCGCAAGGAGTTTATCAGCCGGAGCACGGCCGGAGCGATCGGCCTGGGGCTGGGACTGGCCGGAGACGTCCAGGCGCAAAACAGCTCGCAACCGAAGCGGTCGAAGGTAGTCCTGGCGCGGGACAAGTCGGCGATGACGCCGGAAGGCCAGAAGGACCCGGTTGTGGCCGGGAGTCTATTGGAAAAGGCCCTCTGCGCCTACACAGGCGAAACGGACGCGGTCAGAGCAGTCGGCCGCTTCATCAGGCCCGAGGACGTGGTGGGAATCAAGATGAGCGTGATGATGACCGCCACCCATCCCGAGCTGGTGGCGGGGCTGGCCGGGCTGCTGGTCAAGCTCGGAGTAAAGGAAGAAAATATCATCGTCTGGGACCGGGACGTCGCCGGCCGTGGGATCGCCGGGGTTTACCAGCGGGACCAGCATTTCGGCTTCGGGGAGAACTCCGTGAGCCGGATTATCAACGACCACGCCACGGCCCTGATCAATTTCCCCGGACTCAAGAGCCACTGGCTGTCCGGGGTGGGCGGGGCGCTCAAGAACTGGTGCGGAGCGGTGACCAACATCAACGTGCGCGACATCGACACCCCCTACTCCATCCACGGCGACAGTTGCGCAGATATGGGCAAGCTGGCTGCCATCGAGGCGATCAAGTCCAAGACCCGGCTGAACCTGATCGATGCCCTGCAGCCATTGTTCGAGGGCGGGCCGCAGGTCAACCCGGCATACCTCTGGCCCTACGGGGGCCTGTTGTTGGCCGAGGACCCGGTGGCCCTGGACGCGGTGGGTGTGAAAATCATCCAGGCCAGGCGCGACCAGCACCGCGGCCGTCCCTGGCCGGTCAATCCCCCGGCCAAGCACGTGGCCCTGGCCGACACCCGCTACAATCTGGGAGTTTCGGATTTCGACAGGATCGATTTAGTGGCGGTGGGGGAAGAGGAAGGCCGGCTGATTTAAGCAGTACTGTCCATCAGAACTGTCCGAAAAAATGTCAACTGGAATTCCGCTTTGGAGTCTATCCATTTCTCCGGCAAAGAATTTGCTTGTTCTTTTGTCGCCAAAAGAACCAAAAGCGTTTCTTTCATAACTGAAAGAAACAAAGGTTATTCCCGGCTCTCGGTTCTTCTGCTCCGCTCCATCGGCGGTCGCCTTCGAGGACTCCTCCGCCCGTCTCCCCATACCCGTCCTCGAAATGGCCTGCCTGCCACCGGAATTTTCCAGCGGGCTGCGATGGAAATTGCGAGGCTGCTACACGCTCCTCTTGTCCCGGCCCGGACAGCCAGTTTCCGGCTACGCTCGGAATGAAAACTGCGTCAGCCCGATACTACTACGGGAAAATATCGCTACTTCATTCGAAAAAAACTTCAATTGTAGTCATTTCCGTTCGCTGGCCCGGCCGGATAATCAGCAAGTAAAAAACAAACTGCCAAGCTTTCATCGTTATTTCCACGGACACTTTAGATTATCCATAAACCGTAGCGCAGTATTACTCATCCCGCACTACTTGTGGCGTCCCCGCAGGCTGGCCCGGTCGAGGATTTTGCGCTCCCGGCGGGTCAGGCTCTGCAAGCCCTCTTTGAGTATCTTGTCCAGGATGCGGTCCACTTCATTCTTTTCCAGCCGCGTCTCTTCATCCCGGTCCTCCACCAGCCTGATCCGCTTGCGCCTGCGCCGGTCCGCCAATCGTTCCGGAAGATTGGAGAAATTCCAGTCTTTTTTCAGGTAAATCCAGCCGATCAGCATGCCGGAGAGGTGGGTGAAGTTTGACACGCTGGAGGGCTGCCAGGCCAGGTAGAACTCGATGGCCGCCAACAGCAGCACGAAATACCTGGCCTTGATCGGGAAAAGCAGCATGAACAGAATCTGACGGTCCGGGAAGCAGATGCCATAGGCGGCCAGCAGGCCGAAAATCGCTCCGCTGGAGCCGATCAGCACCTGAAAGGGCGAGCCGGACACCAAAGGCAGCGGCAGGCCGGAGGCGAAAATGAAATAGAGCAGGCCGGCGCAGCCGCCGGTCACCAGGAAATAGACGGCGAATTCACGGCTGCCCCAACTGCTCTCCAGCTCGCTGCCGAACATCCAGAGAGCGAACATGTTGAACAGCACGTGCCACAATCCGCCGTGGACGAACATGTAGGTGACGAACTGCCAGAGAGCGAAGTACTTTTTGACGATATAGGGAGTGAGGCCGAACGCCCGAATCCAGAATGAGCTCCCGGCCAGCTCGAACAGAGTCCCGGCCAGGAACGATCCCACCGATATCAGGATTACGTATTTCACCACCGTGGTGAATTTGCCCCCGAATCCGATCCGCGGCCCCTCGTAATAAGTGCTGTACCGCAAGCTCTTTCCCCTCTTCTGCCTTCAATCGCGGTCAGAACCGGCCCCGGCGGGCAACCAGACCGGCAGCGGCGATTATCGCCAGCGCCGTCAGGACACTCGCCAGAACTCCAGCCCGGAAAGTGGCGGAACTGTAAGCAAAACGCACCTCGTGGCTCCCGGCCTCGAGCGCCACGGCGCGCAGGGCGTGATCTGCGCGCAGCACCGGCACCGGTATGCCGTCCAGCCAGGCTTTCCAGGCCGGGTAGTGCCATTCGCTGAGGACCAGGATACCCGGGCTGTGGCAGTCCGCCCGGACGAGGATCTCATTCTGGTTGTACTTCGTAACTTCAATGTCAGCTTCAATATGCGTGTCTACCGGGGGAGTGTCAATGCCGGGTTCCAGCTCGAGGATCACCTCGTGACGGTAGTCGAAATCCGGGCTGTTGAGAGTCCGGATGATCTCCGGCCCGTCCCCGATCACCCGCCACCGGCCGACGAAAAAAGCCCGGGGCAGGTAGCTTTCGTGCGGCGCCAGAGACATGCTGCGCTTCTGGTAATCGACCTGGATCTTATACTTGACGTTGAGCAGGTCGAAACGGCGGTCCTTTTCAACCTCCAGGAGCCTTCTTTCCAGCTGCAGCGGATTGTACCCCTCGATCAGGAATATCCGGTGCAGGCTGCCCTGGTTTCGCCCCAGCAGCATGATGCCCGGGTCTTCCAGGCTGCGGGAGTTGACCCGGAAAAGCTCCTTCTTGCCTTCTTCTTGCAGGAACCGGACGAGGGGGCTGTCCTGGTAAAGCTGGTCCGGGGAAAGAGTTCCGGTTATAGCGGGCGCTCCGAACCAGTATAGTTCGGCGAAAACGAGCAGGCAGGCCGCCGCTCCCGCGAAGCTGAACCCGCCGGTCCGCCTGCGGAAGCGGAAAATCAGCCAGGCGGCGGCCAGCGCCGCCAGCGCCCAGAAGAACGATACCCGGCAGGCCGCAGCAGCGGCCGCATTGATTTCATGGTTTGCCAGATTTCCCGTTGCCAGAGGAGTACCGGTGAAAATCCAGAGGGCGGCAATAACCGCGACCAGGGATAGACTGACGTAGAACAGGCCGCTGCGGGTAAAACTCAGCGGCGAACGTTCCCTGGATTGCGAAACCGTGCTCAGGCCGTGGGCCGCCAGCAGGGCCAGGGCGAAAGAAACGAACGAGGCAAATCGGCCGGGGATCCGGAAGCGGTCGAAGCCCGGGGCAAAGTCGAAAAACAGCCGGTAGAGCAACCCGTAACGGCCCAGGGCCAGCCAGAGGCCGACCACGGCGAGCAGGGCGGCGAAAGCCACGTGACGGTTGGCCCGCACCTTTTTAAGTGAAAAGAGCGCCAGCGCCAGCGGGAGCGTCCCCACGAACAGGCAGGTTTCCCAGAACGCGCTGTAGCCTCCCGCCCAGTAGCTGTTGTTTTCCGGGTACTGCACGCCGAAAAATTTCGGAACCGCGAGCTTGACCAGAAGCCAGGGGGCGAGGGAATGTTCCACTGAAGCCTCGTAGGTCATTTCGCTGCGCGGAGTGTAGCGAGCCAGTTCGGCGGCAGGCAGGTAGGCGAAGAGGTTCAGGCCCAGAGCCCCGATGGTGATGAAAAGGAGCAGGCCCAGCCGTCTGAGGGCGGCGGACGACGTCCACTCCCCTGCCCTGCGGCCGAATACCTCGAACACCAGCCAGTAAAGTCCCAGCACGTAGTAGATGTACAGGCTGTACTGAGGGTAGCCCCCCATGGTGCTGAGTGCCAGCACCGCCGCGCAGCCGACCGCGTGCCTGAACCGCCCCCCGGCCAGAGAACGTTCGAAAAGCTCGAGAACCAGCGGCAGCCAGACGAACACGTAGATGAAATTCATGTGAATGGCATGGGTGGCCATAAACCCGCTGAACGCGAAAGCAATCCCGCCCAGGGTGGCGGCTTCGACAGCTGTGTCCGCCAGGCGCAGGAAGCGGTAGGTAAACCAGCCGGCCAGGAAATAGTGGAGGATTTCGACCAGTTCCACCAGCAGCGGATTCAGCGAATCCGGGCCGGTGAACAGGGCCTGCATGAGGTTGAACGGGTAGAGCACCGCCGTCTGGATGTCGGCGAAGAAAGGCTGGCCTCCGAAAACGTAGGGATTCCAGAAGGGGAAGTAGCCCCGTACCAGGCTGGTGGCGGCGAACACCCGGTAGGGATAGTTTTGAAAAAGAAAGTCTTCCCAGAGCCAGTTGCGGGAGCCGGAAAGGGGCGAGATGAGCTTCCAGAAGAAGACGGCGGTCAGGAACGCCAGTACCAGCGCCGGCAGCCACCTGCCGAAAGTTCCGGACCCGGCGGGATTCGTGCGCTGCCCGGCCGGAGGCTCTCCCGCTGGGCCGCGGGCCCCTCGCCTACGCTGTTCTTTCGACGACGGCATACCACCTGTCACCCGTAAATACCCTTCCGGCAGTTGTTCCTGATCTGGTACAGTTCAGCCAGACAGGTGAAGACGTTTTTGAGCAGCCTGACCCGGGTCGCCTCATCGTTGAACCATTCGACCGGAACTTCCCGGATAGAGAAGCGCCGTCTGTGGGCGATAAAGATTATTTCGGTGTCGTAGCCCCAGCCGTCGATCAGCTGGCTGCCGAAAACCGGCTCGATCGCGCTGTGGTGAAAACACTTGAAGCCGCAGGTAAAATCGGAGACGTGCAGGCCGAGCACGGTGTTGGACAGCCAGGTGAATACCTTGCCCATGTTCTCGCGGTAGAAAGGCTGGCGCTTGCCCACGTTGGCTCCGGCGGTCTTCCGGGTACCGATAATCACCTGCACTTTTTCCTTCATCAGCGGCAGGAAGCGTTCGAGCATCTCGATAGGAGTGCTCATGTCCGCATCGGCAAACAGGGCGTACTCGCTCCTGGCGGCCAGCATCCCGGTCTTGACCGCGTGACCCTTGCCGCGGTTCGGCCGGTAGCCGAGCACTTCGACCGGAACTTCACCTCCGGCGAACGAGCGTGCGACTTCGCCTGTGCGGTCCGTGCTGCCGTCATCCACCACGATCAGCTCTGAAGCGAAATCCTTCCCCCCCAGATAGTCGACCATCCCCTGAAGGGTGCGGCCGAGCCGTGTCTCTTCATTGAAGGCGGGGATGATAACAGAAAGAAAGGGAGAATCCTGGCTCAAGGCAGTCGGCTCCTGGGTCCGGCTAATTGGGTTGCGGTTGGCTGTTTCCGGGTCGGGGCCGGTCAGTTCCGGTGGAATCCGGCGGAGACTGGCTTTGGTCGCCAACCCGGGCCGGGATCACCTCACCGGAGGAAAGCTGGAGAATGAAGATCTTTTTATGTACCCGGCCCAGACCGTCCACGGAATACAGGCCCATGGCACCCGGATAGCTTGTTATTTCGTTCAGTTGCCCGGCCAGGCGGCCGCGGGACACAGGCAGGCTCTGAGCGCCCGTCAGGATCAGGCCGGCGGCATCGTAGCCCCACGCGGAATAACGGTTCACCGGCCGGCGGTAAGTCTGTTCGTAGAGCGATTTGAATTCGTGCCAGCGTAAGCTTTCACCCTGTTCGAAGAACGGGGAGGCGAACACCCCGCCGTTCACGTAATTCCCGCCCAGCCGGATCACC
>JAZDIG010000294.1:0-3822 GCA_043805105.1 Candidatus Glassiibacteriota bacterium
AAGGAAATCCCCATCATCCCGGTCGTGGGACCGGAGCGGTTCGTGCGCTCGGGCAACAAGGTTCGGCGGGTGATCGAATCGCGGGTCCGGCTGGCACGGGATGGACAGCAGCTGTTCGACTATTACGTCACGACCGAGGCCGAAATCATCGGCATGACGCCCAAGATTCCGTGGCTGGGATACGAGGGCCAGTTCGAGACTCAGACTCCGTGGAACGATCTGCATAAGGTTCCCCGGGCCTATGCCGAAGTCAAAGCCACGACTGAAGAGGTGCCGAGTCAACTGCTGCCCCTCCCGCAGCGCCAGGGCTATGAGCCGCCGGTGGAGGCCCTGGAAATCGGCAAGGAAAGCGTGAGGCGATCGATTCAGGCCACGGTCGCCAGTTATGGCGTGACGCGCCTGGACGACACTAATGTCAAGAGCGGCGTGGCCCTGAAGCAACTCGAAAAGCAGAACGATCTGGGAAGCTACCACTTCATCGACAATTACAAGATCGCGCTGCGCCGGGTGGGGCGCATCCTGAACGATCTGCTGGATGATGTCGAGGGCGGCGAAGAAGAGTTGCAGGTCGGCATCCGAAAGCAGGACGACTCACACGAGGTTGTGAATATCAACGGTCCGGACGGCCAGAAGTATCGTCTGTCGGACAAGGATCAGCACCAGGTCACGATCTCGACGGGCGCCAGTTTTCAGACCCAGCGCGAGGAGGCCGCCACCGTGGCCGACTCGCTGATCGCAAATATTCAGCAGCTTCCACTGACCCCACCCCAGGCGGCCAAGGTGCTGGCTCTGATTCTCAAGCTGAAGCAACTAGGTCCGATCGGCGACCAGATGATTGAGATCATCGACCCCTCGGAGAAGGACCAGGAAGATCCGGAGGCGATGAAACAGCAACGCGACCAGGCCGCGCAGATGGTTCAGGCGATGGGTGAGCAGCTGAACGCCCTGATTCAGGAGCGCGAGGGGAAAAAGGCCGAACTCGAGAGCCGGGAGCGCGTCGCACAGCTTCAGGTAGAGGTGGAAAAGCTGAAAATCGAGGCCGATCTGGAGAAAACCCGGGCCAAAACCATGGTGGACAATGAATCCCGGCTCGAAATTCAGCGCCTGCAGAGCCAAACCCGGCTTGCAGTGGCCGAAATCAACACCCGGGCGCAGGAATTGAGCGAACGGATGGCTCTGATTAGCGATTTGTTCAAGGAATATGGCATCCAGCAGCACAAAATTGACATGGAAGGCCGAAAACAGGCCCATGAGGCCGGTTTGGCGGCGCAGCAGCGGCTCCTTGCCGGCGAAATGGCCGACAGGAAGGTCGCCGAGGCCGCACAGAATGTACCATAGCGCCAAAATGACACGAATTTTGCTTTTTGTTGACGCCTCGGGCAACCGGGGCGTTTCCATTTCAACCGCCCACTTAACGGGGATACGTTATGCAAGTCGATGAAACGGCGGAATCGACAACCGCCGAAAATCAGGAAGTCGCGCCTCCTGAGCCCATAGAGGCCGAAGCGCAGGCCGAAAAGACGGAGGAATCGGCACCCTCCACCGCCGAGTCACAGCAAGGTGACGAAACTGTGCCCGCCTCGGAAGCGGCGAAACCGATTCGGGAAGGAGAAAGCAAGGCCGAGCGGCGCATCAAGCAGCTATCTGCACAGGTGCGCCAGATGGAACGGCAGTTGGGATCCGTTACGCAGGCGCGGCAGCCGCCGCCACCCCGGGAGCCGGTCAAGCCCAAAATCGAATCGTACGAGACCGTTGCGGACTATGAAGCCGCGATGGACAAGTACGCCCAGGAGTGCGGGGATTTTCGGGTTCATAGATCGGCCCTCGAACGGCAGCAGGCGGAACTGACCCGGCAGGCCCAGAAGGTCGAAGCCGAAGCGCGGTCATCGTGGAACAAGCGCGTGCAATCCACGGTGAAGCGCGTCGAGGATTTCGATTTTCCGAAGGCTCTGCAGGCCGTAGAACCGACGCCGGCAATGGACTCGTTCCTGCTAGAGTCCGAAATCGGCCCGGATCTGCTCTGGGAACTGTACCAGGACCCGGAGCAGAGCGACCGCATACGCCAGTTGCCTCCCATGGGCCAGGTGCGCGAGCTGATGAAGCTCGAAACGCAGCTCTCCAACCGAATCAAGGGCATTCGATCGCAGGGCCCACCGCCACGGCCTCCGAAGACCGTCGGCGATTCCGGAGCCTTGCCCGCCGCACCGAAATCGGCGGCGGATTTACTGTACGGATAGGAGATTTAAATGTCTAGCGCACTTTCAACCGGAGCCGCAACGCTGCTTGATTGGGCGAAGCGGCTCGACCCGAACGGCAAGATTGCCGCCATCGTGGAGCTACTGTCGCAGAGCAACCAAATGCTCGACGACGCGCAGTTTCTCGAGGGCAACCTGCCGACCGGGCACCGAACGACCGTAAGAACAGGACTTCCTACGGTCTACTGGCGCCTGCTCAACCAGGGCGTGGCGCCATCGAAGTCACACACCGCTCAGATTGACGAGGGCTGCGGGATGCTTGAGGCGTGGAACAGCGTCGACAAGGACCTCGCGGAACTCAACGGCAATCTGAAGGCGTTCAGGCTGTCGGAGGCGAAAGCCTACATCGAGGCCATGAACCAGGAGATGCAGCAGACCATCATCTACGGGAATGCCGGCACCTCTCCGGAGGAGTTTACCGGGCTGGCTCCGCGCTACTCGGCCATCTCCGGGGCGGCCAACGGCCAGAACGTGATCTCGGCCGGCGGCGCCTCCACGGACAACTACTCGATCTGGCTGATCGTCTGGGGCGAAAACACCTGCTTTTTGACCTTCCCCAAGGGCAGCAAGGCGGGGCTGGTTCACGAGGACTTGGGCCTCACCACAGTCACGGTTTCGGCTGGCGTGGGCGGATCGCTCATGCGCGCCTATCAGGACCGGTGGCAGTGGAAGTGTGGCTTGGTTCTCAAGGACTGGCGCTATGTGGTCCGGATCTGCAACATCGACGTTTCGGATCTGGTGGCCCTGGGCGGCTCGGCCGCGGCTCTCACCAAGTTCATGACCAAGGCGACCTACCTGGTGCCGAATCTCAATTCCGGCAAGGCTGTCTTCTACATGAACCGGGAGACGGCGTACTGTCTGGATTACCTCCGTCGCGCGGACATCATCACGGGCGGCGGACTGACCTACGACAACGTGGACGGCAAGCGGATCATGCGTTTCCGCGGCATTCCCATCCGAATCGTCGACCAACTCGTGACCGAAACAACGGCCATCGGCTAGGAGAGGAGAAAAATCATGATTGGTGATGCTTTGACGAAACTGGCCGATGGGCTGGCCGGCACTGCCGGCACTACCTACAGCACCTACTGCTACGACACGTCGGCCGCGTCTCCCGGAAGGGATACCGGAGTCGGCGAGCCGTTGTGTCTGGTGTTTTCGGTGGGCGTTGTGGCCGCGGGTTCGACGGATACGACCTCGTTTGCCGCGACATCCAGCACTTCGGCAACGGACGGATCTACGGCAGCCAAGGAGCTTGCCAGCGCCGTTATCGCTAACGCGCTGCTGACTGCGGGCTCTGTGCATGTGATTCCGATTCCGCCGAGCGCCAACATTCAGCGCTACATCTACGGCCGGCTCGTACTCGGGTCCGGCGACACAGTCACGATCGACATCGATCTCGTACCGCAGAGCTTCGTGGGCAAGTACAAGAGCTACGCGGACGCGGTCACCTGGTCCTAATAAGGCCCGGTGAGACTGAACTAGGGGCGGGCGCCTTTACGGGCTCGCCCCTTTACAGTGGAGCAACAAGATGCCTATTTCCAACACCCCAAGCCGCACCCCGTCC
>JAZDIG010000295.1:0-13844 GCA_043805105.1 Candidatus Glassiibacteriota bacterium
CGCCAGTTTCGGCGACGAGGTGGCCCAGCGGATCACCATCCAGTACGGGGGGAGCGTCAAGCCGGACAATATCGATGAGCTAATGGCATCACCCAATATCGACGGCGCCCTGGTGGGCGGCGCCTCCCTGGCTGCCGACAGCTTCCTGCGGCTGGTCAATTTCAACCAGGCCTGAACCGGATGCCTGCGGGCTGCACCGCGGCTACCGGAACGCTTCCGATGCCGGACTGTAAAAGCTTGACACTGCCGGCCGCGGGCTGTATTTTCTAACGCTTATTTCCGGTATCCGATGGAGGGAATTTGATTTCCTTTTTCATGGTATTACACATCCTGATCGCTTTCCTGCTGATCTTGGTGATCCTGGTACAGGCGGGCAAGGGCGGCGGTCTGGCCAGCGCGTTCGGCGGGTCCGGCACCTCGGATGCGGTGTTCGGCGGCCGCCAGGCTGCCACTTTCCTGAACAAGGCCACCAGCGTGCTGGGTGCGGCCTTCCTGCTGAGCGCGTTCGGGCTGGCGCTGCTGTCGAGCTACCAGACCGGGCCGCGCAGCGCGGTTCAGGAACAGTTGCAGAGCAATCCCGTGCCGATCTCGGCTCCCGCCCCGGTGGCTCAGCCTGCCGGCAGCGACATTTTCCAGAGCGGCCAGGAGAGTTCTACCCCTGCCCCGGCCGGAACGCAGGGACAGACCGAAAGCCAGCCGCAGACACCGCAGAAGTAGAGCCTGTAGATACAGCGTTGCGCGCCGAAGTGGTGGAACTGGTAGACACGCTGTCTTGAGGGGGCAGTGGGTTCGTCCCATCCGGGTTCAAGTCCCGGCTTCGGCACCATTAAATGATAAAGCCGTAATCCGTGATGGGTTACGGCTTTTTCCATCTCAAAGGGCTGTTACCTCCCCCTTGCATTACAGCAGCATTGTATCCCAACTTTACCAAGTGAAAAAATCTGACAGCATCTATTGCCCTTAACGACACATCCGTTCCGCCGGAGGAGACAAATGTCTTTCCATCGAACTTCGCGATTGATAAAAACACTCGTTTTTTTGTCCGCCGCCCTGCTCCCGGCTGCCCGCCTTTCCCTCGCCGCCGAACCGGTGCTGAACGCGGATGCGTTCCACGAGATCACGCAGATTATCAGCGAGCGGGTGGATAAATTCAAGGCCTGCCCGGGAATCGTGGTGGGCGTGATTAACTCCCGCGGCAGCGAAGTGATCGGCTGGGGCACGCTCGACAGCCAGGACGACCGGGTCCCGGACGGCAGGACTGTCTTCGAGATCGGCTCTGCCAGCAAGGTGTTCACCGCCCTCCTGTTGGCGGACATGACCGGCCACGGCGAAGTCGCTTTCGAAGACCTGATCGCCAAATTCCTCCCCGAATCGGTCAAGACGCCGAGCTACGACGGTAAGGAAATCGAGCTCGTGCAGCTCGCCACCCACACGTCCGGCCTGCCGAGGATGCCGGACAACTTCGATCCGGCCGACCCGGACAATCCCTACGCTGATTATTCGGTGAAGCAGATGTACGATTTCCTGGCAAAATATAAGCTGACCGGAGAGCCCGGTTCGGTATTCGCCTATTCGAATTTCGGGATGGGCCTATTAGGGCACATCCTGGCCCTGAAAGCCGGTGTCGACTATGAAACGCTCCTGGTGAAACGTATATGCGAGCCGCTGAAGATGAACGACACGCGGATCACCCTGACCTCGGAAATGACCGAGCGCCTGGCCACCGGTCACAACCGGGCCGGCGAGCCGCTGAAGAACTGGGACATCCCCACCCTGGCCGGGGCCGGTGCAATCCGTTCCACCGCCGCCGACCTGCTGAAATTCCTCGCCGCCCACCTGGGCCTGGCCGAAACCGGACTATCTGCAGCCATGGAAAGAACCCAGACGCCCTGGAAGGAAAATGAAGTTTACAAGCAGGTGGGCCTGGGCTGGATGATCTCCGACAAATTCGATATCGAGATTCTCTGGCATAACGGACAGACCGGCGGCTACCATTGTTTTATCGGCTTCATTCCACAGAAAAAAATCGGCGTGGCCGTCCTGGCCAACTCGGACCAGAATATCGACGATATCGGCTTTCACCTGCTGGATGAGCGCTACGAGCTGGCCCGGCTCGAATCGCCCTCCCAGGAAATCGAGCTGAGCGAGCAGGTGCTGCAGAAATACGTGGGTAAATACGAGATATCCCCGGGCCTGGTGTTTACGGTCACGATCGCCAACGGCAAGCTCATGATCCAGCTCACCGGCCAGGAGGCGGTCCAGATATTCCCATCCTCGGAAACGGAATTTTTCTGCAAGGTGGTGGATGCCAGGATCACGTTCGGACTCGATGACAAGGGCAAAGTCTCCCACCTGGTTCTGCGCCAGAGCGGCGGCGAAGTCACCGCAGTCCGGGAGGGGTCCGACTACCGGCCGGCTTCCCGCGGACGGGAAATAACCCTGGGGCCGGAAAAATTGAAAAAGTACGCGGGGACTTACGAGCTGCAGCCGGGGGTGAATTTCAGCGTCTCGGTGGAGGGCGGGAAGCTGATGGTCCAATTGACCGGCCAGGCAGGCCTGCAGGTCTTCCCGGAGTCGGAAAACGAATTCTTTTACAAGGCGGTGGATGCCAGGCTGACCTTCCAGGTCGATGACAAGGGGGAGGTCACCGGCCTGATCCTGCATCAGGCCGGTCGGGACGTGCCGGCCAGGAAGATCAAGTAGACGGTCCGTGTGCAAACGGGGTTGTAATTCACCGGCCTTGCGAGCGCCGGCACCCTTTATCCTGCGCTCCCGAAACGGATCTAAAGGCAATGGCCGGGCCAGAGCATGACGGCCTGAATTTCCGGGCTATTGCGCCGGTCAGAAAAATCGAGTCGGAAAAGGTATTCCGGCAGGCATATTTTGAAACCGTTGCCTTCCTTCGAGCGTCCTATCAGGCAGAGACATCAACTTGAAAACAATTCACGAGGGAAACCCAATGAACACCAACGAGAGACTGGACCTGATCGGACGTGTGGCTCTTTTCAGCCTGAGCTACTTTGCAGTTGCTATTTTTACTTTCCTGGCGTAACGGATCCTTCTTCTCCAGGTTAGGTCCTTACCCAGGTAAATGGCCGCCCTGAGGGCGGCCATTTTATAGCGGCTCAAATATTTTTGCTTTTTCCAGAAAAATTTTTATTTTTAAAGCAGAGTGCAAGTTCGATACTCTTTTCCGATCCATATTTTTCACACAGCAAGGAGTCAAGGTGAAAAATCTCGCTTCCGTTCTACTTATTTCCATAGCGCTTGCAACCTCCGCATTCGCAGCCACGATAGACGGCAAGAAATCCAAAGAGGTGACGAAAATCGAAAAGGGGCTAGAATTCCGAGTAATCGACATCGCTGGCACCTCCCGCTACAATCCCAAAGGTTATCTTAAAATCGAGATTACGAACAAGGCGGACTCCCTGGTCGAAATCGATCTGAGCAAATTCGCCGTGATGAATATCGATGAACAGCTGGTCAGAGTAACGCCGAAGCAGATGCTGAGAAATGACGGATTGGAGATGACCTCGGACCGGATATTCGAACCCATGAGAAAAATCAAAGCGGGCAAGACGCTCAAAATCAACATTCCGTTCATGGGGCCGCTGGTTTTGACCAAGGTAAAACCCATCAAGCTTTACTGGGATAGCATTCTGCTTTTCGATATATACGAATAGCGGCGGCGGGGGAAGAAATTATTCTTAAGAAAAGCCGTGACTCTCATTGAGTTGCGGCTTTTCGGCTTCAATCGCCCGCTGCCCGGATTTAGTCTTGGCCCCGATATCCCGGCAGCCGATTTCAATCAGCGCACTAATCTGTCTTTTCACCGCGCTTTTGCTTATTCTATGGTAGATTCCATGCGATCCGCTTGATCCGGAAAGTTGAAACCTTAAAGCCGGGAACCTGCCATGCCCCCAAAAAAGCTCAACCGCACCCGCTTCAATACCACTCTTTCCCGCGACACTAAAAAGCTGCTCGACAGGCTCTCCAAGCTCGAGGGCCGGCCTGCCGGCCAGATTATCGACGATGCCATCGAAAATTACTGGCGTTCGATGGCAGAGAAAGAGATCAACTACTGAAGGCCCCTCCAGCGGCCGTCAACCACGGGACGAACGATGAAAACTACCATTCTGTCTTTCCTGGCGGTCTTGTACCTGGCCAGCCCGGGCGACCTGGCCCTGGCTCAGAACCAACAATTCCAGGCCCTCCACTCCCACTTCGAACGGGTCGTCAGATTACGGTTCGATTCGCTGTTTACCGGGATCGAAAATGTGCGGGACTGGGAAAAGAAGAGAGCGGACACCCGGAAGGCCCTGATCCGGATGCTCTGGGGGGGCCGCTCCCGGTCGGCCGGGCCGCCGGTGGTCAGAATAACTCATCGAGTGGACCGGCCGGGCTATACGCTCGAATGCCTGGTGTTCGAAAACGCCCCCTCGACTTTCGCCACCGCCAATCTCTACCTTCCCCGGAAGGCAAAGGCGCCGTACCCGGTGATCCTTTACCAGTGCGGTCATGCGCCGAATGGCCCTTATGGCAGTAAGAACGTCTACAAACATCATGGAGCCTGGTTCGCCAGCCAGGGAATCGCCGTGCTGGTTCTGGACAACATCGAGATGGGCGAAACCCAGTCGACCCATCATGGTGTTTTCCCCCCGGGATGGTTCGACTGGTACAGCCGGGGCTATTCGCCCCTGGGAGTGGAGCTGTTCAACGCCTGCCGGGCGCTGGACTACCTGGTGACAAGGCCCGAAATCGACAGTTCCAGGATCGGGGCCACCGGCATCTCCGGCGGCGGGATGACCAGCTTTTTCCTCCCCGCGGTCGACGACCGGGTGAAGGCCGCCGCGCCGGTGTCCGGGGCGCTCTCTACGCCCGGCTGGATTGAAGGCCGGCTCTCCTCGGCCCACTGTGACTGCCAGTGGCCGGTCAATTCCCACGGCCTGCTCTATTCGGAAATCGGCGCCCTGGCCGCACCCCGGCCTTTCCTGTTCTGCAATGCGGATTCCGACCCCGGCTTTCCGATGCCCGCTTTCAACGAGATGATCGACAAGATAAGAAAGGTTTACAGCCTCTATGGCGCCGGCAACAATCTGCGGACAGCGGTCGTGCCTGGTGGCCACGCGGATACCGAGGCGATCCGGCTGCCGGTGTATTCGTTCTTCCTCAGGGAATTCCTGGGTATCGACACCACGTTCGACCGGGAAGGCGCGATCGATACGCTGCCCCGGGAAGACCTGCTCTGCTTCCGCGACGGCTACCCGCTCGATGAAAGAAACTCGACCATCTGGGAGCACTTCATTCCGCTGGCTTCGTTCGATCCGAAGCCGCTGCCCGAGGCCGAGAGACAAAACAGGCTGAATGAGATAATCCCGCGGCTCGGCGGCGAAGTATTCCGTTACTTTCCCGCCAGTCCCGCCCCACTCGAACCGGCCTGGGGCGAACAGACGACGATGTGGAAGCGCTCGGTCAGAAAGGTGAGCTTCAATTCCTTCCCGGACCTCCGGGTGAGTGGAGTCTATTCTGTGCCGGCTGGAGCTGGAGAAGGTCCGGTGCTGCCGGCCGTGCTGGTGGTCGATGACCGCCGGGGAATCCGGGCCTGGGGCAACGATTTCAGGCCCGAGGGTTATCAGTGGGGCAACCGGGCCGTGCTGATAGCGGAAACACTGGACCAGGGCAGCCGGGCAATCGACGAGGACCTGCGTAACCTACGGAACGATGATCCCATTCACCACCTCAAGCGCGAGGCCATGGTGACCGGCACCACTTTCGATGGAATGCGGGTCTACGAAATTCTGCGCTCCCTGGAGTTAATCCGCTCTCAGACTGGAGGCGCTAAATCCGGGATAATTGTCTATGGCCGGGGCGCGATGGGAATAAACGGTCTTTACGCCGCCCTGCTGGACGGCAATGTGGAGAGGGTTTTACTTGAATCGCCGACTTCCAGCCACCGGAACGGCCCGTATTATCTGGATGTTCTGCGCTACACGGACATTCCGGAGATAATCTGCCTGCTGAGTGACAAAGTGCGGCTGTTAGGGGAAGTCCCGCCGGAAATCCGGGAGGCGGTCGGGAAAACCACCGGCGACAGGATGACGGTCTACGGTTCCCTTGCTGAATGCCTGAAATAAAGCAGACAAATCCGTCCAATAATATTTATTTGACTCCCTGCCGGAGCGTTTTACACCAGTATTATAGCATATAGACGAACAGATTTGCCTTATTAGAGAATCAAAGCAAATCCCCCTCGATCCCCCTTTTCCAAAGGGGGCGGTGCTCCCCCCTTTCAGAATGGAGAACAAGGAGGAATTTCGAGAAATCTCCTTAGCTGACAGTCCTCATTATATGATTGAAACTGCTTAACAGGCGCCCTTCCAGCCGCCTGCCGCTTGGCTTCTCCCTCGCCTATCCTGTACGGCCAGGCCGCGAACCGTCCCTGTCCCGGCTTCCCACCGACCTGCGGATCATTTTTTCCTGGAGCTTTCGACCGTTTCGAAGCCCAGGTCCTTTTGGGCCTTGCGCACTTCAGCCAGTACGTCCTCATCGCTTTCGAACCGCTTGTATACCAGCCGGACGCGGTAAGTGTAATCCTTGCCGACTTGGTACTCCTTTTTCGGGAGGATCCATTCGAAATCCCAGGCCGGGCTTTCCTGACCGGGGATCAGGCTTTCGCCGCCGCCGGAGGGTGATATGTAGAACCTGATCGAGCGCGGCTTGTCGAAAATCAGGATCATCACCATGTTTTCGAAGCGTCCGTAATAGAACGGCTCGTCGAAATCTTTCCCGTACCAGGACGTCCAGTTGAACGGATGATCGTCCCAGGCCGGCCAGACCTCCAATTCCTCGGGCGAAATGTAAGACGGCTTGATCGAAGTGCCGGGCGCGGCGTGGAACGGAGGAATGTAGCGCTCCCACTGGCCGCCGGACAGGTAGTGGATGCGGATGTCGGAGGGGCTGTTGGCATAGCAGTTGAAGCTTACCCTCTCGAAATCGTAAGGTTTGCCGGCCAGACGGTCCTTGACGTCATGTATGGTAAGCTCGGTGTCCAGGTAGTAAGGACTCCTCATCCGGAACACCATCCTGGCCCTGACCGGGTAATCATCGGTCGGTTCCCTTTTCAGCATGGCGGTCGAATCGTCCACGTATTCGAGCACGGTGTTGGCTTTGCTGCGGAACTCGCCGCTGAGCAAACCGGAGGACATGTTTTTGAAGAGACTGAACTGGTGATGGATGGAGGCGAGGGACCAGATGCCGGGTCTCACCCGATGGCCCGCCCCATCCCCCACGATCGCCTCGATCTCGCCGGCGCGGATAAGCTGGCAGTGAAACGGCGGGCACGGCTGCTGCCCGGACGCCGGCCCGATGAACAGAACGATTGCGGCCGGGACAAATGCGCTCATTCGCTTTACGGCTTTCCAGCTCGTCATGCTTACCTCCAGTCAAAAATGGACAGTTCTTCCCCTGAGGCATTGCCTTGCGGCTCCTGCCAGTTAAATATCCCGCCGCCTCGCGGGGCAATCGATCGAATCCGGCCCGGCGGCCGGCTTACGCATTATCTTCGTTTCGAGCTTTCCACGGTCTCGAAGCCGAGGTCCTGCTGGGCCTTGCGCACTTCGGCCAGCACATCGTCATCGCTTTCGAACCGCTTGTAGACCATCCGTATGCGGTAAGTGTAATCCTTACCGACAACGTAATCCTTTGTCGGGATGATCCATTCGAAGTCCCAGGCCGGGCTGGTCTGGCCCGGGATCAGGCTCTCACCGCCGCCGGAGGGTGATAAGTAGAACCTGATCCAGCGCGGCTTGTCGAAAACCAGGATCATCACCATTTTCTCGAAGCGGGTGTAAAAGAACGGCTCGTCGAAACTCTTCTCGTACCAAGATGTCCAGTTGAACGGATGGTCCTCTATCTTCGGCCAGACTTCCAATTCTTCAGGCGAAATGTAAGACGGCTTGATCGACGTGCCGGGAGCGGCGTGGAACGGAGGAATGTAGCGCTCCCACTGGCCGCCCGACAGGTAATGAATGCGGATGTCGGAAGGGCTGTTGGTGTAGCAGTTGAAGCTCTGCGACAGGAAGTCGTAAGGCTTGCCTGCCAGACGGTCCTGGGTGTCTCGAACGGTGAGTTCCGTGTCCAGGTAGTAGGGACTCCTCATCCGGAACACCATCCTGGCCTGGTAGGGATATTCCTCGGTGGCTTCGCGTTTCAGGATGCTGGTCGAATCGTCCACGTATTCGAGCAGGGTGTTGGTTTTGCCGCGGAACACGCCGGCGAGCATCCCGGAGCCCATATTCTTGAAGATACTGAAATGGTGGTGGATGGAGCTGAGGGCCCAGATGCCGGGCCTCACCCGGTGGCCCGCCCCATCCCCCACAATCGCCTCGATCTCGCCGGCCCGTATCATCTGGCAGTGCATCGGCGGACACGGTTGCTGCCCGTTCGTCGGTCCGCAGAACAGAACGATTGCGGCCGGGACGAATACGCTCATCCACTTTAGGGCTTTCCAGCTGGTCATGCTTACCTCGACTCAAAGTTGGACAGTACTTCCCCGAAGGCTTGGCCTTGCGGTTCTCGCCTGTTATATCCCGCCGCCTCCCGGGACAATCGCTAAGATACAGCTAACCGGCCGGCTTTCATTCACTTTAGATTCAAACTATCCACAGTCTCGTAGCCCAGGTCGTGCTGGACCTTCCTCACCTCGCGGATAACATCCTCATCGCTCTCGAACTGCTTGTAGACCAGACAGGTACGAAACGTATAGTCTTTATTCGCCTGGTAGTCCTTCCGGGGGATGAGCCATTCGAAATCCCAGGCCGGGCTGGTCTGGCCCGCAATCAGGCTCTTTCCTCCACCGCTCGGTGAGACGTAGAAGCGGAGCAGCTTCGGCTGGTCAAATACCAGGATAAGTACCATGTCGCCGAAACGGCCATAGTAGAACGGCTCATCGAACCTCTTTTCGTACCGCTTATACCAGTGGAACCGTGGATCGTCGGATTTCGGCCAGACCTCCAGCTCCGAATCTTTCAGGTAAGCCGGGGCAATCGAGGAGCCCGGCCCTCCGTGCTCCGACGGGATGAAACGCTCCCACTTGCCTCCGGAAAGGAAGTTGATCCGGATATCCTCCGGGCTGTTGACGTAACAGTTGTAAGACACCTGCCGTTCGTTACCTAAAAAAGGATTATTACCTAATAAACTTTTCACAGTCTCAAGGTCTACTGAATCGCGTACAGTCAGCTCGGTGTCCAGATAATAAGGACTCCGGGCGCGGACGACCATCCTGACCTTGACCGGGAAAGCATCGGTAGGCTCCCTTTTCAGCACACTGGTCGAATCGTCTACGTATTCCAAAACCGTGTTTCTCTTGCTGCGCAAATCACCGGTAATCATGCCTGCCGATTCATTGTTGAAAATATTGAAATTCCGGTGCTTTGAAGTAAGAGACCAGATACCGGGATGCCCTCTGTATCTTGCGGCGTCCCCCACGATCGCCTCGATCTCGCCCGCGTGGATAAACTGGCAGTGCATCGGCGGGCGCGCCTGCTGAGCGTTCGCCGGCCCGCTGATCAGAACGATTGCGGCCGGAACAAGTGCGATCATCCGCTTTACGGCTTTCCAGCTGGTCATGCTTACCTCGACTCAAAGATGGACAGTACTTCCCGGAAGGCTTGTCCTTGCGGTTCCCGCCTGTTATATCCCGCCGCCTCGCGGGACAATCGCTCGGGACTGGCCTACCGGCCGGCTTACGATCACTTCTGTTTCAAACTTTCCACGGTTTCGTAGCCCAGGTCGTGCTGGACCTTCTTCACCTCGCGGATTACATCCTCATCGCTTTCGAACTGCTTGTAGACCAGACAGGTACGAAACGTATAATCTTTATTCGCCTGGTAGTCCTTCCGGGGGATGAGCCATTCGAAATCCCAGGCCGGGCTGGTCTGGCCCGGGATCATGCTATCGCCGGCGCCGGAGGGTGAGAGGTAGAAACGGATCAGTTTCGGCTGGTCGAATACCAGGATCAGCACCATGTTGCCGAAACGCCCGTAGTAGAACGGCTCATCGAATCTCTTTTCGTACCGTTTATACCAGTGGAACCGCGGATCGTCGGATTGCGGCCAGACTTCCAGCTCCGAATCCTTCAGGTAAGACGGGGCGATCGAGGAGCCCGGACCGCCGTGCACCGCGGGGATGAAGCGCTCCCATTGGCCCCCGGAAAGGAAGTTGATCCGGATATCCTCCGGGCTGTTGACGTAACAGTTGTAAGCCACTTGCCTTTCATTGCCTTCCTTGGGCCTGGCTGCTATCAAATCCACTACATCGTGGATTGTAATCTCAGTATCCAGGTAATAGGGGCTTCGCGCCCGGTAAATCAGCTTGGCCCTCACCGGGTAATCATCCGTGGGCTCCCTTTTCAGCATGGAAGTCGAGTCGTTCACATATTCGAGCACGCTATTGGCCTTGCTGCGGAAATCGCCGGCAAGCATGCCGGAAGACATGTTTCTGAAGATGCTGAACTGACGCTTGATCGAGCTCATGGACCAGAGCCCGGGTCTGACCCGGTGGCCGGCCCCATCCCCCACGATCGCCTCGATCTCCCCGGCCCGTATCATCTGGCAGTGCATCGGCGGGCAGGGCTGCTGCTGGGCGAACACCGGTCCGCTTAACATTAACAGAACGATTGCGGCCAGGACCAGATCGCCCAGTCGCTCAACGGCTTTCAAACCGGTCATGTTCGCCTCCTTCTACTGATGAATGGATGATTTCCAGGCCAGGGCCCGTTCGACCAGGCCCTCGAAAGTGCCATTGTGGAAAAAGAGCATCCCCTTGGCGCCGGTGGTGCCTCCGGGCGGGCAGTCCGGAAACGAGGGGTCCGAATGGAAGCACGGATTCGCCGGGTTGGCCATCAGATTTCTGGACGGGTCCCAGATCAGCCCGATCCAGCGGGTGGTGTCGCCCCGGGCGTGGATCGCGATCAAGGCCGGGTCTGCTATTTCTTCCACCATCCGGCCCGGGTGATTGTCCATGAACCACCAGCCGACATCCTCGACCGAGCGAACGTCCGGGTACCCCTCGATATTGATCCCCCAGACCATCTTTCTTCTAAAGTTGGTTGAGTCAACTCTGGGCGGATAATCGCCGTGGTAGGTGGTCTGTTCGTGAAGCTGAATTCCTTTGCCGCCGGACTGAAACCAGGTCAGTTCGTGGCAGGTGTCACTGAAAGCGAGCATCGCATCCGACCGGCTGGGAGTGCTGATGGTGGCATTCGGCTTGAAGCAGACCAGGGCGCGGATATTCTCCAGGGGCTGATCGGTGTGGTTCTCGAACTCGATCGAAAGCCGCACCGCCATCGAATCCACCTGCGCCAGGGAGCGGTAGACCACGCCTTCGCGTGGATGGTTCTCGAATACCGCCCGGGAGGAATCCGGGCTGATTACCCAGCGCGAGGCTACCGCGGTATCGCTGTCGTGGCTGGTGTTGGGCAGGTTCACCCCCCAGCAGTGTACGGGGAAAGTCAGCTGGGCGTATTGATTGGGCTCCCAGGGCGAATAAACGAAAAGGTCGGTGACTCCGTGCTGGCGCGGCGTGGTGAATGTGCCGAGCTTGATCGGAAAAGTGGCCGAGGTCACGCTTGAATCTTTCCCCACAGAGCCGCAGGCCATTACCAGACAGGCGGTCCAGACGATCCTTTTACAGGTCATTTGCCACCTCCGCTTTTTACGTCCGTCGCCGGGCCCACGTATTCGGTGCTGATAATCAAGTCATCGTACCAGCAGGTATTATCCTGTACGGCCTGATGGACGTACTGCGAGAACCAGAAAAAATTCAGTTTGAGTATGTCCGAATCCCGCCAGTGGAAATCCCTCACGTGCAGGATTTCTTTTCCGTCCACCCAGTACGCCAACTCGCCGTCGGTCTTGCCGATTTGGTTGAGTTTCACCATTGCCTCCAGGCAGTACCAGCGGTCCAGCTCCAGGACAAAGGGCTCGTCCGGATGAACGGAGTTTGTCCAGTGGACTCCATCCGCGGCGGCTTTCATCTCCGGATAGCTGACGGAGAACTGGAGCGCGCCGGGAGGCGGGTATTTCTTCCTTTCACGGCCGGGCTCGAACATGGCGGTGAAGAAGTCGGTGCCGTTCGGCTTGATCCCGGCCTTGCCCATCCCAGAATATTTGTCATCGGTCCGGCTCCCGCCGATCATGGCCCAGTGCATGAAATTGCCCTGGTCGAAATCACTGGCGAATTTGGCGTAGAACCGGAAATTGAGTTGGTCGTAGCCGGGCAGGAACCAGCGCACCACCTGGGCCACCGAGGCCTTGCCGTCGTTTGCCACCGAGGTGAGCTTGAGCGAGCGCTTGCCCGAATGTACGTTTTCGGGTGTGGTTTCGATACCGCCATAGGCGGGGGTGCGGATATTGACCTGGTCCCAATGTTCGGCCAGCTCACCGGTCTCGAAATCATCGGAAAAGATAATTTCGGCGCGACCAGGTGAAATAAAGGCCGACCAGACAAGCATGAATAGAGAAAGCAGAAAGACAGTCGGGGGGAATATGTTCCGGCGGGACAAAATAGCGCCTCCAGCGTTCGGGTGAATTTCGGTAAGGAAGGGAATAAGATTCAGCTCGATTCAAACGTTTTCGTCAGACACCATTCCGCAAGTCTTCACTATTATCAGGTTCCCGTGCTGGCTGGGTCGCCAGCCGGTGATCTGCCTGAAACCCCTGGATGCGATAGTTCGTGGTGGGACTGCCGGGTGCTCCCGGCACTTCCGGATGCGCGAGCTGATAATAAAGTGTAATCGAATGATAAAATAGTAAAGGAAATTTACTGGGCAGAATTGTAAATTCGGGGAGCGGAATTTACCCTTTAAGCCTTGAAGGCTCTCTGCAACTGGTTCATCCGGAAATATTCGAACGGTCGCGTCTGCGCTGGCAGGCCTGGTTCGACCGCCGGCTCGACCGCGGCCCGCTCGCCGTGGTCGACGCTCCCCTGGCTCGGCCCCTCGAGCCGCTGCGCAAGCTTGCCGCGCCGGCGACAGTCCGGGGCCGTTGGACCGACGTGGAGTACCGGGTGGCCGAGGCCCGCAACCGGCTCGCCTCGACCTGGTTCGGCGGCGATTCGATCCCCTCCTGGTTCGTCAACCTGGGCCCCGGCTCGGTGGCGGCCTGCCTGGGCCCGGAGCCGGACTTCACACCGGATTCTCTGTGGTTCCGGCAGTTCGAGCGCAACGGCCTGGCCGATATTCTCGAACAAATCCGCTTCGACCCGGCCAACCCGTTCTGGCGGCTCACCGAACGGCTCACCCGCCGCTCTCTCGAAACCGCAGCCGGCGACTACCTGATTTCCCTCACCGACCTGGGCGGCGATCTCGACATCCTCGACAGCCTGCGCGGGACCGACAACCTGCTCGTGGACCTGCTTGAGGAGCCGGAGCTGGTGGAGGCCTGCCGGGATAAAATCACCGGGGTCTGGATGAAGTTTTTCGAGCTGAACAACCGTCTGTTCGACCAGACCAGTCAGAACGGCTACACCTGCTGGATGCCCTGCTGGTCGGCACTGCCGTGGACCGTGCTGCAGTGCGACCTGTCGGTGATGATCGGGCCGGAGATGTTCGAGCGTTTCGTGGTGCCGGAGCTCGAGTTCAAGTCGAGCCGGATCGCCCACACGATCTACCATCTCGACGGGCCCGGCGAATGGCCGCACCTGGACCTGATCCTCGGCCTCCAGGGAATCGACGCGATCCAGTACGTCTCGCTGCCCGGCGACCCGCCCAACGAAAGCCTGCACTGGCTGAGCTATTACCGCCGGATCACCGAGGCCGGCAAGAACGTCTTCATCATCGTCCGCGA
>JAZDIG010000296.1:0-5780 GCA_043805105.1 Candidatus Glassiibacteriota bacterium
GCCGGTGTGGTTCGGCTCCGTGGCCTGGAGCGGCAACTGGAGGATCGACTGCGAGGTGGACGAGAACGAGCGGACCCAGGTTTCAGGGGGAATAAATTTCTGGGACACGCACTGGGTGCTGGACCGCGGCCGGAGTTTCGAGACCCCGCGGATGATTTTCGGCCTGAGCGTGGATGGAACCGCCGGCGCCAGCCGCAGGCTGCACCGCCATCTCCTGGACAACATCCTGCGCCGTCCTTTCAGCCGGGAGCCTTCCAAAGTCCTCTACAACAGTTGGTACGCCACCACCTTCAACGTGGACGTAAAGGACCAGATCGCCCTGGCGCGGACCGCCGCCGATATCGGGGTGGAGCTGTTCGTGATGGACGACGGCTGGTTCCGGGGACGCAGCGACGACCAGGCCGGGCTGGGCGACTGGACTCCTGACCCGGTCAAGTTCCCCGAGGGCCTGGGCCCGCTGATCGCCGCGGTCAGGTCCCTGGGCATGGATTTCGGGCTCTGGGTCGAGCCGGAAATGGTCAACCCCAACAGCGATCTCTTCCGCACCCACCCGGACTGGGCCCTTCACACGCCCAATCGCACGGCCCACGAGGGCCGCAATCAGCTCGTGCTCAACCTGGCCCGCGAGGACGTCCGGGAATATACCTTCGCCTGGCTGGACCGCCTGTTGACTGAAAACGATATCCGCTTCATCAAATGGGACATGAACCGCAACGTTTCCGAAGACGGCTGGCCCGAGGCCGAGCCGCGCAGGCAAAGGGAGCTGCGAATCCGCTACGTGCGAAACCTCTATGAAATCCTCCGCCGCCTGGAAGAAAAGCACCCCCGCGTGGTATTCGAAAGCTGCTCGAGCGGCGGCGGCAGAGTGGACCCCGGCATTCTGGCCCTGGCCGAACAGGTCTGGACCAGCGATAATACCGATCCCGGAGACCGCCTGCACATCCAGTACGGCTTCTCGTACGCCTTCCCGGCCAAGGTCATGGTCAATTGGGTGACGGACGATCCCTGGCATGGAGAAAACGCTTCCCTCAGGTTCCGCTTCCACGTGGCCATGGCCGGCAACCTGGGAGTCGGTTCCAACCTGCACGACTGGACAGCCCAGGACAAAGCCCTGGCCCGGGAGCTGATCGCTCTCTACAAGTCGGTGCGCCACATCATCCAGTTCGGTGACCAGTACCGCCTGCGGAGCCCCTTCGAACAGGACCGCATGGCAGTGCAGTTCGTCACCCGCGACGGAGCTGAAAGCGTCGTGTTCAGCTATCAGACCCTGGAAAAGCTGCCTGCGGGCGATAGCGGCGCCTCCCTTTCGGACCGCCTGGCGCTCCGGGGCCTCGTAGCCGAGGCTGTTTACGGGATAGAAGGAGACATTCCGGCCCAGGAAGCGACCGGTCGCGCGCTGATGAGCGCCGGGATCGGTCTGCCGCTCGAGGGCAACTACGCCAGCAAGGTCATCGTCCTGCGAAAAAAGCCTTGAGCGTACTGGTTCACCAAAGTGCAGGATAGGCGGGAATCCCATTCCTTAGTGAAAAATATATTTTCGATGTAATCTTTTAACCGTCATCCGGAAATGACCGGTACAGGAGAGTGATATGAGGGTTGACAGAGTCTTTGCTTCGTTAGCCGTCCCGGCGCTGTTCCTGGCCATCTTCCTTTACGCCGGGCCCGGCGCGGCGGCCGGACCCCCGAAGTTCCGGGAGCGCCTGGCACCCAATCCCGCCGACCAGAAATACGGCGACCCGGCCTGGGCCGAGCGTATGCGCCGCCGCCGCCTGCTGCGCGAGCGCATAGCCGCGGGCGAAACAGCGCTGGCCGCGAGTCTCGGCACAGACAAGTTCAGCCTCCCGGTGCTGCTGGGAAATTTCAGCGACTACAAAAACCTCAAGACCCGCGAAGAATTCGAGCAAGAGTTGTTCGGCGATAACCCGGAGGGGTCGATGATCGACTACTACCGGGAAATTTCCTACGGCCAGTTCCAGCTCTCGGGCTCGGTGTTCGGCTGGTTCGACTCCGACCGGGATAAAGCTTACTACGTGGACGGCAACAACCCGGCGGAGTTCGTCAGTGACATCGTGGCCAAGGCCGACTCGTCCGTGGATTTCTCCAGGTTCGACAACGATGGGCCGGACGGAAGACCGAACTCGAGCGACGATGACGGGTACGTGGACGGAGTGTACATTGTCTCTGCCGGGCCGGAGGACAACGAGGCCTTCCACCCCCACATGTTCTCGCTGGCGGATGAGGGCTACGAAACAGACGATCCCGCGATTAACGGCGGTTTCATCAGGGTCCGCACCTATGCAATCACCACCGAGCTTTTCAGCTACGATGAAGAGAATTACGATATTCATCCGATCGGCACGTTCTGCCACGAGTTCGGCCATGTGCTGGGCTTGCCGGACCTTTACGACCGCACCGATGCCGAACAAGGACCCGACTTCCAGGCTTCCGAGGGTCTCGGACAGTGGTGCCTGATGGCCAGCGGCAGCTACGGCGCCGATGGTATGCACGCAAACAAGCCGGTGCATATGTCCGCCTGGTGCAAAATCCAGCTCGGCTGGACAGGCGCGACCCTGGTTACCGCCGATGGACTGATCAGTCCCGAACAGGCCGAAACCGCGCAATCGGTCTATAAAATCTGGGAGAATCCCTTCCAGTCTTTCCGCTATTTTCTGGTCGAGAACCGCGAGCCGGTTGGTTTCGACCGTGACCTTCCGAGCGCGGGAATTTTGATCTACCATGTGGATGAAAGCCGGACTTACGATCTCTTCACCTACTCCGGCCCGGACAATGACGATTACCGCCGCAAGCTCGTGGACCTGGAGGAGGCCGATGGCAGCGATGACCTGGACAACGGCCTGAACCGCTCGGATGCAGGAGACCCGTTCCCGGGCCTCAACGGCAATCGCACTTTCGACGACAGCTCGGTGCCGGACAGCCGGGACTACGAGGGGAACGCCACCGGGATCGCCATCCGCAATATCAGCGATCCGGGAGTAATTATGAGCGCGGACGTTTCAGTCCGCACACTGTCCGGTTACACCCTGGCTTATGATGAAAAAGGGATGGCGCAGGTGCTCTCCTGGAGCGTTCCCGATTACTGGGTGGGGGTGAACTTCCGCGCCGAGGCCGCCGGGGCCTTGAAAGAAGTGATATTAGGCGTTGTGGATGAAGCGGGTCCGGGCTACGAGGTCCGGGTTTATAATACTTTCAATCAGGGGGAGCCCAGCGGTCTGGCCGCTACGCTCACCGTCACCTCCGAGGGGCAGGGTTGGTATAGCCTGCCATTGGAGCAGGCGGTCGAGCTGACCGAGGGCCAGGAGTTTTTCATCGCGGTGGGCGGCCTCCAGCTGCTCGCCGTGGACAACCTCGGCCCGTCCTCGAACCGGACCTATTTCTCATCGGATGGATTGCAGTTCAGCCTGCTCGAAGGTCTGGAGGGGATTCCGATCGACATCCCGCTTCGCGCCCTCATCCAGACCGCAGAGGAGGTCGTCGAGCCGCCGGCTCCGCTATTCGCCGCCGCAGTCGGCAGCCGGACGTTCTCCAACACAACCGGCACCTACGAGGTCTGGGTCGACCTCGACCCGTTGTACGCCGGTGCGACGGCCTACGTGATTTTCGGCACCGATGGCGGAGCGACCTTCCCGGACACCCTGGCCTGCTCCGGTTCCGCAGAACGGCTCACGGCGCTTCTTCCCGCCCTGCCGAAAGAGTCGAAATACTCGTTCTATTTCGAGGCCGTGGATGAAGGCGGCACCTTGCAGCGACTGCCGGAGGACGCCCCGGATAACTTGTATACTTTGACAGTCGGCGCGAGCGGAGACCTCAATTCCGACGACAAAGTGGATATCTTCGACTTGCTTTCCCTTCTGAAGATTATCAGCGGTAAAGCCACCGCCGGCCAGGATTCGGATCTGAACAACGACGGGAAAACGGATATTTTCGACCTGCTCGCTCTGCTCAAGAAGCTGAAGAACTAAACTACTACCGACTGAAAGCCGCCGATTGCAGAAGAAGGTCACGTAGCTCGGATTATTCATAAATTCAACAAAACCCTTGTCGGGGCGGACCCATGTGTCCGCCCGTCGTTCGGACATTTCTCGATTGTAATCGGGCGCACACACGGGTGCGCCCCTACGAAAAACCTCAAAGCAAAAATTCCGTGAATAATGCGGTTTCAGACCGGACCTGCTACAGATTTCGCCTAATAGCAACGCTTTCTCCCCCATTCCCGATTTGGACGATAGGGAGAAATTTAACTCTATATCCATACCCCGGCTCCTACTTCAGCGGCAGCAGGGCGGCCCGGAATGATTTCGATGCCGTTTTCGCTGCAGACACGCTTCATCTCGGCGAGACGGCTGAAATAAGCGCTGTCCTGCAGGCTGAGGTAATCGAAGCGGGAGAACACCACGAAGCCATTGAGGCCGTGAGCTGCGGCCCTCCGGGCCAGCTCGCCGATTCTTTCCACCTCGCTCTGGTCATCGAGCAATGCGGTGACGTACGCCCAGCGGTAAGGATACGCTCTTTTTCCCGAACAGGCGGCAAGAGCCAGGACGGCAGCCAGTAAGGACAGTGCGCTGAAACGGAAAAAAGTCTTCATTACATTAACCTCGAAAGAGTGTTCAAATCCGGCAGACGGAAGCCGGGTCCGGGAATATATAATTCAGCCTGGCGAAGATAAGGTTTTCCGGCGCAGTCCTTGCCTCACGTCTCGACGAAAAAATCCGTGTGATCTCCGTTTTCTATGCAATCCGAAACCTCGTACCCCTGTTCGATCAGGCTTTTCCTGACTTCCCGCAGCGTGGGGCCGCTGTCGACTCTTACGCGCAGATAAGTTCCCGCGGGCATTCGGTCCAGGGCGATCTTTATCCTGACGAAATTCATCGGGCAGGCGACGCCTGTCAGATCGAGAAAACTTTCACCCACGGGTTCCCGCCGTTTCATATTTCGACAATCGAATCAGGGCTGGCTGTACAGGGAATCATCGAGAGCGGTAATTTTAGGTTTGGCGGAGCAGACCGGGCATTCCGGGTCACGGACGGCTTTCACCGTGCGGAAGCTCATGGCCAGCGCATCGATCACCAGGAGCCGTCCGGCCAGCGGCTCGCCCGCGTCGGCAATCACCTTGAGCGCCTCCGCCGCCTGGATCGAACCCACCAGGCCGGCCACCGCGCCCAGGACTCCCGAACGCGCGCAGTTTTCGGTTTCGCCTCCAGACGGCATATCGGTCAGGATACAGCGCAGGCAGGCGCTCTTTTCGGGCCGGACCAGCCGGGTCAGCACCTGGGCCCGGAAGCCGGTAACGCCGGCATGGCAGAACGGCACGCCCGCGATCACGCAGGCATCGTTGACCAGAAATTTGGCGGCGAAGTTGTCCGAACCGTCTATCACGAAATCGTAGCGGCGGACCAGGTCCAGGGCGTTGCCGGCGGCAAGACGGTCGTGGATCAATTCGAGTCCGGTGTCCGGATTCAGGGCGGCCAGACGTTTTCCGGCGGATTCCACCTTGGGCCGGCCCAGGGAGGGAGTGTCGTGCAGGATCTGGCGCTGGAGGTTACTCAACTCCACCCGCTCCGGGTCGATTATCCCCAGCCGGCCGATCCCGGCCGCGGCCAGATACAAGGCGGCCGGCGAGCCAAGCCCGCCGGCCCCGACAATCAGAACGCCGCCCTGTCTGATTCTTTCCTGCCCTTGGGGGCCGATTTCAGCCAGGACGATGTTACGGCTGTAACGCTCGATTTGTTCTTCACTGAGCTGCATTCTCAGAGATCGGCATA